>SFHU01000081.1 GCA_004555535.1 Clostridiales bacterium | reverse complement strand
GTCAATGATGCGAGCCGCCAGAAGTGAATGAATTATTTTGTTGATTCTGTATTGTTCGGTTTTTGGTGCGTCCCGAGCTTTTTCATCAGGTCAAGCGCGTACCAGACGAGCGCCACCATCGAAAGCACGACGGAGATGCCCAGCAGCACATCGGCCGCCCGGGAGAGCCCCAGAAAGCGCGCGACCATCGACGTGACAAACGCGACCGTCGTCACCTTCCCGATGGGCAGGGCATAGACGACGATGCCGCGCCGCAGCGCGACGCCGCCGCCGATGACCAGCGCGATCTCCTTGGCGAGGATGATGGCGAAGACCCAGAGGGGGATTTCCCCGTCGCAGACGAACAGCGTCATCAGCGTGATCAGCGAGAGCTTGTCGGCCAGTGGGTCGAGCAGCTTGCCCAGCGCCGTCACCTGGTCGAATTTGCGGGCGATGAATCCATCGACGGCGTCCGTCAGCATCGCCGCCAGATAGGCGATCAGCGCTCCGGTCTTGTCTCCGATCACATATCGCCAGACGACGACCGGCAGCAGCGCGATGCGAACAGCCGTCAGGCAGTTTGGTATATTGAAAATTTTGTCCTTGCGAATATGCTCCACGGCTTATACCCCTCCCGATGACGACAGTATACCACAAAACCGGGGGTTTGCACCGTTGACCGGGCAAATAATTACCCCATCAGCGCCGCGCGCTGCTGCGCCGCAATTTCGCTGTCCAGATAATCGTCATAGCTCTCGCGTCGGTCGACAATGCCGCCCGGCAGGATCTCGATGATGCGGTTGGCGACCGTCTGAATGCACTCGTGGTCCTGCGTCGCAAAGAGCATGGAGCCGGTGAATTCGATCATGCCCTTGTTGAGCGCGGTGATCGATTCGAGGTCGAGGTGGTTGGTCGGCTCGTCGAGGATCAGCACGTTGGCGCCGGAGAGCATCATGCGCGCCAGCATGCAGCGCACCTTCTCGCCGCCGGAGAGCACCTTGGCCGGTTTGAGCGCCTCCTCGCCGGAGAAGAGCATGCGGCCCAGCCAGCCGCGGATGTCGCTTTCGTACTGGCTCTGGGAGAACTGGCGCAGCCAGTCGATCAGGTTGTACTCGCAGTTGTCAAAGTACGCGCTGTTGTCCTTGGGGAAGTAGCTCTGGCTCGTCGTGACGCCCCACTTGAAGCTGCCCTCGTCCGGCTCCATTTCGCCCATGAGAATCTGGAAGAGCGTCGTGCGCGCGAGCTCGTCCGTGCCGACGAAGGCGACCTTGTCGCCCGGCGTGAGCACGAAGGAGATGTTGTTGAGCACCCTGCGGCCGTTGACCGTCTTGGAGAGGTTGCTGACCGTCAGCAGGTCGTTGCCGATGTCGCGGTCCGGCTTCCAGGCGATATAGGGATAGCGGCGGGAGGACGGCGTGAAGTTCTCCATCTGCAGGTTGTCCAGCAGCTTCTTGCGGCTGGTCGCCTGCTTGTGCTTGCTGGCGTTGGCGGAGAAGCGCTGGATGAACGCCTGCAGCTCCTTGATCTTCTGCTCGTTCTTCTTGTTGATGTCCTTCTGCTGGCGCGCCGCCATCTGCGTATACTCGTACCAGAAGTCGTAGTTGCCGACGTACATCTGGATCTTGCCGAAATCGATGTCGCAGATGTGCGTGCAGACCTTGTTGAGGAAGTGGCGGTCATGGCTGACGACGATGACGGTGTTGGGGAAATCCAGCAGGAAGTTCTCCAGCCAGCGCACGGACTGGATATCCAGATAGTTGGTCGGCTCGTCGAGCAGCAGGATATCCGGGCTGCCGAAGAGCGCCTGCGCCAGCAGCACCTTGACCTTCTGGCTGCCGTCGAGCTCGCGCATCAGCTGATGCTCCAAATCCAGCGACAGGCCCAGGCCGGTCAGGATCATCTCGGCGTTGCTCTCCGCGTTCCAGCCGTCCAGCTCGGCAAATTCGCCCTCCAGCTCGCTGGCGCGCTCGCCGTCCGCGTCGGTGAAATCCTCCTTGGCGTAGAGCTCGTCCTTTTCCTTCATGATATCATACAGGCGCTTGTGCCCCATGATGATGGTTTCCAGCACCTCGTAATCGTCAAACTCAAAGTGGTTCTGGCGCAGGACGGCCATGCGCTCGCCCGGCGTGATCACAACCTCGCCGGTGGTCGGCTCCAGGTCGCCGGAAAGCACCTTGAGGAACGTGGACTTTCCCGTTCCGTTCGCGCCGATGATGCCGTAGCAGTTGCCGGCGGTGAACTTGATGTTGACGTTCTTGAAGAGCGGCTTGCCGCTGTAGGAAAGCGAAACATTCTGCGTTGCAATCATGCTGCTCGGGATCTCCTTTTATCGCACTTTTTTCTTATCTTATATGTTCATACACAGCATCGCCTATTATCTCACAAAAAACCCGTTTCTTCAAGCCCTTGGGCCAAAAAATTGGCCCGGCAGGAAATGCGGAACGCTCAAGCGCCGCCGCCCGCCCGTTTTCTCTGATCAGGCGCTTGAAGCCGGCCCCCGCGCATGGTATACTTTCCTTACCGCGCTTTGAAGGTGAAGCGCGCAGACTGATCAACCTCCGGGCGGCATGCCGGCCGGTGACGGGAGAAATTCATGAAGAACAACAGAATCGTCTTTTCCTTCAACGCGCCCGCGGTGCTCGCGTTCGCGCTGCTTTCCCTGGGTGCGCTGGGCCTGTCCACGCTGACGGGCGGCGCCTCCAACAGGCTCGTCTTCAGCTGCTACGCCTCGAGCTTTTTGAGCCCCATGACCTATGTGCGCCTGCTTCTGCATGTGCTCGGCCACACGTCCTTTGCGCATTATGTGAGCAACATGGCGCTGATTCTCGCGCTGGGGCCCATCGTCGAGGAGCGCTACGGCAGCGGGCGCCTGCTGCTGATGTTCACCGTGACAGCGGTCGTCTCCGGCCTGTTCCACATGTTCTTTGCCGGCTCCTCGATGCTGCTGGGCGCGAGCGGCATCGTCTACATGCTGATCTTCCTCGCCTCCACCGCCGGCACCCGGGGCGGCGGCATTCCGCTGACGCTGGTCGCCGTCGCGGCGCTCTATCTGACACAGGAGATCCTCGGCGGGCTCTTTTCCGCCGACAACATCTCCCATCTGACGCACATCGTCGGCGGCGTCTGCGGCGCGCTGATGGGACTGTTTATGCGCAAATAATCAACAACAAAGCGGCTGACGCGGTTTTTTCCCCGCGATCAGCCGCTGTTTTGTTTTAATCCAGGGCTTCCCCCTGAATCGCCTGCATCACCCGCTCGACCAGCCCGACCCGCTGGAACGGCGTCATGATGTAGTAGCCATCGACGTCATCCGCGATGCGCGCGGCTGCCTCCCGGCACAGTCGCACAGCCATGTCCTCGCCCTGCGCGCGGTCAAGCCCCTCATAGGCCGCAATCACGCGCTCATCCACCTCGATGCCCGCGACCTCGCTGTGCAGGAAGCAGGCGTTTTTATGGCTGACGACCGGGAAAAGGCCACCCATGATCCTCCCGGACAGCGTTTTGCGCGCCAAGGCGAGGTTCTTTGCCGCGCACTCGCTGAGCACAGGCTGCGTGAGAAACGCCTCCACGCCGCAGGCCTCCTTGTCCAGCGCCTTTTTCAGCTCGCTTTCAAAGCTGACGGCGTTCACGTTGAGCGCGCCGCAGAGGAAGAAGGGCTCCGCTTCCCCGCTGTCCGCGAGGCTGCGGACAAAGCGCGCCAGCACGCGGGAGTTGAACTGGAAGACGCTCTTGACGCTGCCCCGGTCGCTCGTGGGCACAGGATCGCCCGTCACCGCAAGGACATTGTGCACGCCCTCCATCGACAGCCCGAGCAGCAGCGCCTTCGTCGCGTTGACGTTACGGTCGCGGCAGGTCATGTGCGGCAGCGTCTCGATGCCCAGCTCCCGGCGCAGCTTGCAGGCCAGCAGGCTTGAGTCCATCCGCGCGCGGCCGATCGGGCAATCCGCAATCGTGATGGCGTCCGCCCCCGCGCCGGCAAGCCGCCTCGCGCCGTCCAGGAACCTCGAAATCTCCGCGTTCCCCGGCGGATCGAGCTCCACGAGCATGACACGCTGCCCCGCCCCGAGCTTTTCCCGGATGCGGCTGTGGCAGACGCCGCGCTGCGCCTGCCCCTGCACGTTTTTCGCTGTGTCCACGGCAACGCGGGGATGCCTGAGCAGCCGGGCCACCTGTCGCATGTGCTCCGGCGTCGTGCCGCAGCAGCCGCCCAGCAGGCGCACGCCCTCCGTGGCGCAGGCCGCCGTCTGCTGCGCGTAGTATCCGGGGTCGCTGTCGTAAAACGTGCGCCCGTTCTCGATGTGCGGATAGCCGGCGTTGGGCATGGCCAGCAGCAGCTTGTGCACAGCGGGCAGCCGGGAAATCAGCCGCCGCATGTGGTAGGCGCCGCAGACGCAGTTGAGGCCGACCGCATCGACCGCCTCGCAGGCGTCCATCCGCGCGACCAGGGCGCCAACAGCCTCGCCCGCGCGCGTAAAGCCGTCCGGATCAGCGGCAAAGGAGACCGCGATGAATGCGTCGGGCCGCTTTTCCCGGATCAGCGCCGCCGTCTGCGCGACGCCCTCGTCCGAGGGGAGCGTCTCCAGCAGGAAGCAATCCGCCCCCTCGTCAAGAAACGCCTCCGCCATCGCGGTATACGCCGCCGCCGCGTCGCTCCCGGCCGGCGCCGGGCCGATGTCCGCGAAGACGAACGCGTCCCAGGGCTTTGCCTCCGCGCGCGCAATCTCCATCGCTGCAGAAATCACCCTGCGCTGCGTTTCGGCGTCGGGCACCGCCAAGCCGACATGCGCCGCGAACGTGTTCGTCTTGATCGCGCGGCTCCCCGCCCGCAGATACGCCCTGTGCAGCGCGGCGACCTGCTCCGGCGCGCTCAGGCAAGCCAGCTCTACCGCGCCCTCCGGAAAGCCGGGCAGCGTTTTGGCATAGGTGCCCGTCGCGCCATCAAAGAGGAGCGTTCCGCGCGCAAGCGCCGCTTCAATCCCCGCGTGTTTCATGGATTCCTCCGTATTCGCTGTACAAATCCTTCTGCCCGGCTTATCCGAGAATGGAGCACACGATATCGGCGCTGCGCTTGGCGTCCTTCGCGTAGTAGTCCGCGCCGATCTCCCGGGCGTATTCCTCCGTCAGCACCGCGCCGCCGACGATCACCGGCGCGCGCACGCCCGCCTCATGCAGCAGGCGGATCGTCCGCTCTATGCCCGGCACGGTCGTCGTCATCAGCGCGGACAGGCCGATGACCTTCGCCCCGTGGCGCTGCGCCGCCTCGACGACGCGCTCCGCCGCGACGTCGCGGCCCAAGTCGATCACCCGCCAGCCGTAGTTCTCCAGCACGGTCCGCACGATGTTCTTGCCGATGTCGTGGATGTCGCCCTCCACCGTCGCCAGCAGGATCGGCCCCTTTCCCTCGCCCTCCCCACCGGCGGGCATCGCCTTGCGCACCTCGTCAAACGCCGCGCCCGACGCCGTCGCCGCATTCATCAGCTGCGGCAGGAAGATCTCCTGGCGCTCATAGCGCGCGCCGACCTCGTCAAGCGCCGGAATCAGGTGCTTCTCCACCAGCTCAAGCGGCTCCATCGCCTCGAGCATACCGCGTGCGATGCGCGATGCCTCGTCGCGAAGCCCCTTGAGCACAGCCTCCTCGATGGTGATGTCCTGCGATGACGCGGCGGCAGGCTGCGCGGCAGCCTCCCGGGGCTGCTCCGCGTGCCGCCCGATATAGGCGGCGCAGCTCTCGTCCTCGCCGGAGAGCACGCGGCAGGCGGAGACGACGTCCATCATCTCCCGCTGGTTCGGATTGATGATCGGCAGGGTCAGCCCGGCGGCAATCGCCTGGGCGAGGAAGGTCTGCGTGACCAGTTGCCTCCTGGGCAGGCCGAAGGAGATGTTCGAGACGCCCAGCACGGTCTCGACGCCCAGCTCCCGCTTCACGCGGCGCACGGCCTCAAGCGTCTGCGCCGCCTGCTCCTGCTGCGCGGAGACTGTCAGCGTCAGGCAGTCGATGGCGATGTCCCCGCGCGCGATGCCCGCCTCCTCTGCCGCTGTGACGATCTTCTGCGCGAAATCAAAGCGCTCCTGCGCGCTTGCCGGCATGCCGTGCTCGCCCAGCGTGAGACCGACGATGGCCGCGCCGTATTTCCTCGCCAGTGGGAGGATCGCGTCGAGCGATGCCTGCGAGGCGTTGACGCTGTTGATCAGGCATTTTCCGGGCGCGGCGCGCAGGCCCGCCTCTATCGCCTCGGGATTGCTCGAGTCGATCTGCAGTGGCAGCGTCACGGCGCCGGAGATCGCCGTCACGGCGCGGCGCATCGTCTCCGCCTCGTCGATGCCCGGCAGGCCGACGTTCACGTCGAGAATCTGCGCGCCCGCGTCCGCCTGCTCCACCGCCTGGGAGACGAGATAACCCATGTCCCCCTCCAGCAGCGCCTGCTTCATGCGCTTCTTGCCCGTCGGGTTGATGCGCTCGCCGATCACGCGCACGCCCTGCCCGAAGGCGCAGATCTCCCCCGCGGAGCAGATGCCGTGGATGCGTCCGCCCTCCCAGCGGGCCGTCCTGCCGGAAAGCCGGCGCGCCAGCGCTTCAATAAAGGCCGGGGATGTGCCGCAGCAGCCGCCGATATAGGCCGCGCCGATGTCCGTCAGCGCCGCGCAGTCCCTGGCGAATTCCTCCGGGTCGGTATGATATTCGCCCGTCTGCGGGTCGGGCAGACCGGCGTTCGGCTTGAGGATCAGCGGCAGGTCGGTCGCCCGGCGCATGGCGCGCAGGATCGGCGCGACCTCCTTGGGCCCCAGCGAGCAGTTGACGCCGACCGCGCGGACGCCCAGCCCGCTGAGCGTCATCGCCGCGGCATCAGCCCGGCAGCCGAGGAACGTCCTGCCCGAGCGCTCAAACGTCATGCTCGCGAAGATCGGCAGATCGCAGGTCTCCCGCGCCGCGAGCACGCCCGCGCGCAGCTCGTTCAGATCGGAAAACGTCTCAAAGAAGACGGCCTGCGCGCCGGATGCCGCGCCCGCGCGGATCATCTGCGCGAAGAGCGCGTAGGCGTCCTCAAAGCGCAGCGTGCCCAGCGGCTCAAGCATCTCCCCGATCGGCCCGACATCCAGCGCGACGGCGGCTCCGCTCCCCTGCGCCGCGCGCAGCGCGACATGCACGGAGGCGGTCACGACCTCCTCCACCGAATAGCCCGTGCCCTCGAGCTTGTGCGCGTTGGCGCAGAACGTGTTGGCGAGGATCATCTGCGCGCCGGCCTGCACATACTGGCGCTGAATGTTCTCGACCACCTCCGGCGAGGTGATGGAGAGTGTCTCCGGCCTGTCCCCGAGCTTCAGCCCCGCGCGCTGGAGCATCGTGCCCATCGCGCCATCCAACAGCGTGATCTTCATTTCCATGCAAAAGCACCTCGCTTTATCGTCTTCTCATCGCGCAGGTCTCCCGCGCCGCGCAGCCCTCGCAGCCGGAGGGCCTTCTCTCAACCGGCGTCTCGCTGACGCCCATCACAGCCGTCACCGATTTGCGCGGCATCATCAGGCCCGTCGCCGTCACCGTGAGGCCGATGCGCTTCTGGGCGTCGAGCACGTCAAGAATCTCCCTCGTCTGCCCCAGCGGCATGTCGCCATAGCCCGGACTGAAGCGGTCCGTCAGAAACAGTCCCTGCGCCGCGCATTCCGCCCGCAGCTGCGCCTCGATGCCGTCGCAAACGGCCTCAATGCCCGCGCTGAGCACGGCGTCCAGCAGCAGCGCCTGTGATGCGCCCCGCGCCTGCTCGCGCAGGAGCATCCGCTCGCTGCCCGCGCCCAGCGTCGCCGCCAGCAGCACGCCCTCCCGGCAGGGGGCCAGCAGCGCGCGCACGTCCCGGCCCCTCGGGCAAAAACCCGTGCCGTCAAAAAACCCGTCCCGAAGCGGAAAGCGCCGCAGGATGGCCCGCGGCTCGAGCGCCGCGGCGGTCTCCCGGCAGAGCGTCTGCAGCGTCCGCATCAGCTCCGGCTCTACCGGCGTGCCCCTCCAGCCGAGGAAATGCAGCGCCTCGCGCACAGGAATGCCTCCAAGCTGAACCTCCATGCAGCCGCCCCCTTTCGTTTTCATCTCACCCCGCCCCGGATCAGAAGAGGCGGAGCTCCCGGATCAGCCGCAGCTGCGGCACGACCGGCCTGTCCATGTCAAGCGGCAGCGCACCCCGGCCAAGCAGCGCCGCGTTGCCCGCGCGGTCCGCCCCGGGCGTCACCGGAACGTACACCGGGCTCCACGCGCCGCTTAAGCAGTCCGTCGCACCGCGCCAGCTTCCGCCAATGCCGACGCGGGAGGCGACGACGACCGCCGCGTCGCCCAGCGCGTAGATCGTGTGGTTGCGCGAGAGCGCCTTTTGCGCGGAGAAGGGGTCGTCCGGCAGCGTGTCACAGAGCATCAGCAGCCGCCCATCCTCCAGCGCGCGCCGCGTCCACTCGTCCCTGAGCAGATCCTGCGCGGGCATGGCCGGCACGAGGATCACCCCGCCCCCGGCCTCCAGCGCGCCGCGCTGCGCCGCCCGGTCGACGCCGCGCGCCCCGCCCGTCACCAGGACGATCCCGGCTTCGGCCAGCGCGCAGCCCAGCGCCCGCGCCTCGTCGTCCGTCTGCGGCAGGATATCCCGGCTGCCCGCCACAGCGACGCGCCTGCCCCGAAGCAGATCGTCATTGCCGCGCGCAAAGAGGAAAAGCGGGGCCTTGCTGCCCAGGATATTCAGCGCGGAGGGCCAGCCACCGCTCTCCGGCAGGATGGCCCGATAACCGCGCCGCTCGTATGCCTCCGCAAGCCTCGCGACGGAAAGCACCCTGGAAAGCAGCGCCTTTGCGCGCTCCGGCAGGTCGAGCTCCTCCTGTGGCATCTCCCGCAGGACGAGGCTCTGCAGCGCCCGGGTCTGCAGCAGCCGCCGGGCTTCCGCCCGCGAAAGCGGCGAGGGCAGCTCCGGCGTCCAGCAGGCGCGTGTCAGCAGGCAGAGCCTTGCGCAGACGTTTTCCAGCTCCTCCATCGCCGCCCCTCCGTTTCGCCTACCATTTTTCTGTACATTATACCGTAAAGCCCGCGCCGTTTCAAGGAAGGATTGCGCCGCCGCCCGATTTGTCGTATACTGAGAACACGCTGAATCAGGAGGAAACCGCCATGCTCACGCGATACGAAAACGCGCAGGTCTTCACCGCGGACGGCCGCCTTGCCGAATCCTTCGTCGTCAAGGACGGGCGCTTCGCCTTCGTCGGGCGCCTTGAGGACGCGCGCAACGCCTTCCCGCAGGCCAAAGCCGTCGATCTTTCCGGCAGCTTCGTCTGTCCGGGTTTCAACGATTCCCATCTGCATCTGCTCGAGCTGGGCTGCGTGCTCGGCCAGGCCCAGCTTGCCAGCGATTCCCTCGCCGGGATGCTCGATGCGCTTGCGCGCTATGCCGCCGGCCATCCCCGCGAGCCGTTCGTCCTTGGCCGCGGCTTCAACGACGATCACTTTCTGGATGAGCGCCGCTATCCGACGCGCGAAGAGCTCGACGCCGTCTGTCCCGACCGGCCCTGCCTCATCACACGGGTCTGCGGCCATGTCGCCGTCGCCAACAGCCGCGCGCTCGAGCTCGCGGGTCTTGCCCATGCCGCCGTGCCCGTCGAGGGCGGGCATGTGGATGTCGACGCGCTCGGGAGGCCAACCGGTCTGCTGCGCGAAAACGCGATCAATCTCGTCTCCTCGCTCATCCCCGCGCTGGACAGGCAGGGCATCCGGGAGCGCCTGCTGCTCGCGCTTGACGCCGTGCGCCGCCGCGGCATCACCTCCGTCCAGACGGATGACTTTGCCGGCCTCGCCTTTGAGGATGTCATCGCCGTCTACCGCGCCCTGGCGGACGAGGGCAGGCTGACCGCCCGCGTCACCGAGCAGAGCCTGCTCCCCACGCAGGAGGAGCTGACCGCTTTCCTGCAGGCCGGCTATATGACGGGCTGGGGCGACGAGCGCTTCCGCATCGGCCCGCTCAAGCTGATCGGCGACGGCTCCCTCGGCTCGCGCACGGCATTCCTGCGCGCGCCGTATACCGACGATCCGCAGACCTGCGGCATCGCGGATTACACACAGGAGGCGCTTGACGCGCTCGTCCTTCAGGCCCACCGCGCGGGCATGCAGGTCGCCGTCCACGCCATCGGCGACGGGGCCTGCGACCGCGTGCTTCACGCCGTCGAGCACGCGCAGGCCGTCTGCCCGCGCCGCGACGCGCGCCACGGCATCGTCCACGCCCAGATCACCGATAGGCAGCAGGTCGCGCACATGGCACAGCTCGGCATGCACGCCTACATTCAGCCGATCTTCCTTGACTACGACGCGCAGATCGTGCGCAGCCGTGTCGGCAGCCGCGCGGAGGAGGCCTACCCCGCCGCCTCCCTGCTTCTTAGCGGCGTAACGCTCTCCTCCGGCTCCGACAGCCCTGTAGAGCCGCCCGACGTGCTCTCGGGCATCCAGTGTGCCGTGACCCGCCGCGGCTATCTGCATCCGGGCGATGCGCCGTATCTGCCGCACGAGGCGCTCTCCGTGAGCGACGCGCTCAGAAGCTTTACTTCCTTCGGCGCTTACGCCAGCTTTGAGGAGCACATCAAGGGCCGCATCGCCCCGGGCTTCCTCGCGGATTTCACCGTGCTGGGGCAGAGCACGTTTGAAACCGCGCCCGAAGCGCTGCACGCCATCCCCGTCACGGCCGTCTTCCTCGGTGGGGAAAGGCTCTGACGTCCGCGCACGCCTTACCGCCATGCAAAAAACGCCGCCGGAAGAGGTCTTTCTCCTCTCCGGCGGCGCTTTTATTGCATTCCAATCGTTTACAGGCAGCAGAACAGCGGATAATACATCATCCGTCCGCCGCTGCAGCACATGCACAGCAACTCGCAGGCCAGAATCGAGCAGCAGACGTTGCCCCGGCCGAAGCCACTGTACCGTCCGTATTCCTCGCCGCGCTGGTTGTAAGCCTGTCCGCCGCCCTGAAGCTGGCTGAGCAGGCTCTGGTAGCGCATGTTTCCAGGCTCCATGCTCACGGCCTGGCGCGCATACTCCATCGCCTGCGCGTTGTTGTGCAGGCCGCTCTGCGCCAGCGCGCTCAGATAGTACCAATAGGCGTTGCGCTTTCCGGGCGGCACGCTGCCCAGCGCGTTGAGGGCCTCGGCATAATGGCCCGTGTTGATATAGTTGAGCGCCGCGCGCATTTCGACTGTCTCGCCCGTTGTCTGCTGCTGCTGATAGGCTCCGCCATAGCCGCCCCAGAAGGAGGAAAACGGATCATCCTGATATCCACCCCCATAGCTGCCATAGCCGCCGCCTGTGGGCTGCTGGCCGCCGTTGTAGCCGCTGCCGGCGCGCGCGCCGCCCCCCTGCCGTCTGTGCATGATCTCCTCATACGCCTGCTGCACTTCCATGAACTTCTTTTCAGCCTGCGCGGCGTCCGGCTTGCCCACGTTCGCGTCGGGATGGTATTTTTTGCACAGGGTGCGGTACGCCTTCTTGACCTCGTCGTCCGAAGCCGTCGGAGAAACGCCCAACACCTGATACGGATCTGTCATTGCTGTTTTTTCGCCTTTCTTCTCTCGGTCGCGTCTTCAAACCTGAGCCAAATGCCCGAATAGAGGATGTTGCGCATGATCTCGGCGTCCTGCAGGATGGGAAGCCGCTCAAACGCCTGCGAGGCCCTCGCCATCATGTCGCTGAGCATCTGCTCGCAGCTTGTTTCAAACGCCGGATCCCCCCGCCTTGAGCGCAGCGGATTGTAGCTCCCGCGCTTTTCGTCGCGCTCCAGATCCTCATAGCTGTCACAGAGATAGATAAACTTGCCCAGATAGAAGCCCAGCTCGCGCAGATCGCGCGCATAGACATCCTCGCGCATCACCAGCAGCTCCGCCATCACGTTACCGGTCAGGTTGGCCGCCGCGTCGAGCGTCGGATCGTTGCGCCGCTCCACCTCGTGAAGCTGCCGAACATAGTCCTCCACAGCCTGTCTCTGCCGGGGCAGCGCCGCGCCCGCGCGTTCGGCGGCGGCTTTGAGCAGCGCGCTCTCGGCCAGCCTGTCCACGCGGCGCTCGTCCTCCCAGCCGTCGCGCAGGTCGTAATACGAGATCAGCGCGCTCAGGTCGGCGCAGTAGTCGATCGCCTCGTTGTGAAGCATCAGCCGCCTGTGAATGGGATGAAACGCGCACCGGTGCTCCTCCTGCGCCGTCTCCGGCTCATACAGCGCGGTTAGCAGCATCGCCGCAAAGGTCATCTCAAAGCTCAGCGCCATGCGGCAGGCCTTGCCGCAGCGTTTACCGATGGCGCGGCACAGGCCGCAGTAAAACCCGCGGTAGCGGTCGAATTCGCGAAAGCGGAGTTCCTCCTTGCGAACGGTCATCACGCCCAGCAATGCGCGCGCCTCCTCTCTTTTTCACCCGATGACGTGGATTATAGCATAGACATTCGTGACTTGCCAAGGGCAAGCCGCCGAAATGTCGCCAAACCGGCACGATGCCGGCTGCAAGCCCTCCGAAATGTCATCAATCCCGTTGCCTTGCAGCTGAGGCTGAAGTTTTGCAGAGGGATTTACAGAGCAATACGCTCAAGACCTGCCGCTTCGCGTCACTTTCTGCGGAAGGGCAGCGTCGCAAAGTACACGCACGCCGCCACGAGCACGACCGCCGCGCCCGCCGAGGTGTTGAGATAATAGGACAGGATCAGCCCTGTCACACCGCTAAAGAGCGCGATGAGCACCGACAGGCGCAGATAGGACGCTGCGCTGCGCGCAACGTTGCGCGAGGCCGCCGCAGGCAGGATCAGCAGCGAATTGATCAGCATCACGCCGACCCAGCGGATGGACATCATCACCGATACGGCGACGAGCACCGTGAACGCGTATTCCACCAACTTCGCGCGCACGCCCCGGCTCTGCGCCAGCGGCGCGTTGACGCTCGTCATCATCAGCGGATTGAAGAGGAAAATCCAGACCGCTGCCGTCACCAGCAGCGTCAAAAGCAGCGAGAGCAGGTCGCCCTGCGTCACGGAGAGCACGTCGCCTACCAGCACGCCCGAGTATTTTGCGAAAGCGCCGCCGCGCGAGAGCACGACGAGGCCCAGTGCGATGGACGTCGAGGAAAACACGCTGATGATCGTGTCCGCGCTCATCTTGGAATGATGCTTGACAAACGTGATGAGGATCGCCCAGAGGATGCCGAAGACGAGCATCGAGAGCATCTGGCTCTCCATGCCCAGCACGACGCCAATGGCGATGCCCGTCAGCGCGCTGTGCCCCAGCGCATCCGAGAAGAAGGCCATCTTGTTGTCCACCGCCATCGTGCCCAGCATGCCGAAGAGCGGCGTGATCAGCAGCATCGCCAGCAGGGCGTTCTTCATGAACGTGTAATGCAGCCATTCGAAGGGCAGCAGCGCGTCCATCATCGCATAGACAGCATTCATGCGCGCCCTCCTTTCGCATAGAACACCTGCTC
>SFHU01000080.1 GCA_004555535.1 Clostridiales bacterium | reverse complement strand
AAAGCCTGCAATCAGCCGAACAGGTGACAGGAATATTGACAGACACGTTTATTATAGATGAAAACGCCGTCTGATACAAGCGCTAACGAAAACCTTTCGTCAAAATTATGAAAAAGCGTCCAAGAATCCGTCTGGATTCTTGGACAGTTCTTTCATGGAAAGGAACAGAAATCGCGTAGGATTCAGCCCTCAAGCCCCAGACGCCTGAAGACCTCGTCGACGTGCTTGTAGTGATAGGAGAGATCGAAGCAGTTGTCCAGCTCCTCCTCCGTCAGATGCTCGCGCACGACGGGATCCTGCCCGATCAGCTCGCGGAACGGGCGCTTCTCCTCCCAGGCGCGCATGGCGTTGCGCTGCACGCAGTCATACGCCGTCTCACGCAGCATGCCCTTTTCGATCAGCGTCAGCAGCACGTGCTGGGAATTCGTGAGGCCATAGGACATGCTCATGGAGCGCTCCATGTTCTCCGGATAGACGAACAGGTCGCCCAGGATTCGGTTCATCAGCGTGAGCATGTAATCAAGCAGCTGCGTCGCGTCCGGCAGAATGATGCGCTCCACGGAGGAATGGCTGATGTCCCGCTCGTGCCAGAGCGCCACATCCTCCATCGCGGAGAGCGCATAGCCGCGCAGCACGCGGGAGAGGCCGCAGACCTTCTCACAGTTGATCGGGTTGCGCTTGTGCGGCATCGCGGAGGAGCCCTTCTGTCCCGCGCGGAACGGCTCCTCGACCTCGCGAAGCTCGGTCTTCTGCAGGCCGCGGACCTCCGTCGCGTATTTCTCCAGGCAGCTGCCAATGATGGCGATGGTCGTCATCAGCTCGGCATAGCGGTCGCGCTGAAGCACCTGGGTGCTGATGGGCGAGGCCTCCAGCCCCATCTTCTCGCAGACATACTGCTCGACAAACGGATCGACGTTGGCATAGGTGCCCACCGCGCCGGAGATCTTGCCCACGCGGATGGTCTTGTGCGCATGCTCCATGCGCTCCATGTTGCGCTGCATCTCGGCATACCAGAGCGCGAACTTGAGGCCCAGCGTCGTCGGCTCGGCGTGGACGCCGTGCGTGCGGCCCATGCAGGGGGTCATCTTGTACTTGACCGCCTGGCTGGCGAGCGTGTCGATGAACCTGTGCATGTCGGCCTCGATGATATCGCAGGCCTTGGAGACGATCGAGGAGAGCGCCGTATCGACAACATCCGTGCTCGTCAGGCCGAAGTGCAGGTACTTGGATTCCTCGCCCAGGCTTTCGGCGACGCAGCGGGTAAACGCCACGACGTCGTGGCGGGTCGATTCCTCGATCTCCTCGATGCGCTCGACGGTGAATTTCGCGTTCCTGCGCATGGCGGCGGCCGCCTCGGCCGGAACCTTGCCCAGCTTCACCCAGGCGTCGGTCGCATTGAGCTCGACCTCCAGCCAGGTTTCAAACTTCTTCTGCTTGGTCCACAGCGCGGCCATCTCGGGCCGGGTATAGCGGTCGATCATCAGTCATTTCCTCCCATGAGGCGGCGCAGGATCTCCTGATACGCGCCCTCGACATCGCCCAGATCGCGGCGGAAGCGGTCCTTGTCGAGCTTCTCGCCGGTCTTGCTGTCCCAGAAGCGGCAGGTGTCCGGAGAGATCTCGTCCGCCAGGACGATGCGGCCGTCAAAGCGGCCGAACTCCAGCTTGAAATCGATCAGCTCGATGTTCAGGTCCTTGAGGTACGCGGTCAGCAGCTCGTTGATCCTGAGCGCCATCGAGGAAATCGTCTCGACCTCCTCGCGCGTGGCCAACTCCATCGCGGCGATGTGGTAGGTGTTGACCATCGGATCGCCGAGGTCGTCGTTTTTGTAGCAGAATTCGAGCACGGTGCTGTGCAGCTTCGTGCCCTCCGGCAGGCCCAGGCGCTTGGAGAGGCTGCCCGCCGCGATGTTGCGCACGATCACCTCAAGCGGAACAATCTGAACACGGCGGACGACGCTGTCGCGCTCGTTCAGCTGCTCGACCAGGTGGGTCTCGATGCCATTCTTCTCAAGCATCTTGAACAGATGGTTGCTCACCAGGTTGTTGACGACACCCTTGCCGACAATCGTACCCTTCTTCAGGCCGTTGAACGCGGTCGCATCGTCCTTGTAATGAATGATCGCCAGCGTCGGATCATCCGTAGCGAAGACCTGCTTCGCCTTGCCCTCATACATCATTTCAAGCTGCTTAGCCATCAGTGTATCCCCTTTCTTCTCTCGGGCCGCCCTGCGCTGCCTTTGCAGCCCGGGCTCTGCGCAACGGACAACAATCAAAGAAAAACAGACAACGCCAAGTCTTTTGTTGCCCGAGTATTGTATCAAAAATACTTCCCGGAATCAACAAATTGCCGATAGAACCTCGTCATTTTTTCAAAATCGTTCGTCTTTTGTTCCGTTTTACCAGCATTTATTTTCGGTTTCCATGCGTTTTTCAGCCCATTTTTGCAGATTCCCGGACTTTTTTTCGCAAAGAAACGCCGCCTGAACATGCAGGCGGCGCCGGTTTCTTCTGTTTGGGGGCGCGGCCGCTTACCAGCCATCCTTCGTCTGCGCCGCCCAGGAGGGAATGAAGGCATAGACCAGACCGTCTGCCTTGGTCAGCTCCGTCACCATATACCAGCCGTCGATCACATCCAGGCAGTCGTACTGCGCGCCGGCCTTCACATCCTTCACGGCGGCGTAGTCGTCACCCGGCCCCGTGCGCATTGTCGTTGCGGCGGTCATTGTGAGCCTCGTGCTCGCGCCGGTGTGATAATTGCTCTCAAAGAACGTGTCGTAGTGGCGCACGCTCATCGGGATATAGGCGACCGCCGCGCCGCGCAGATTGACGATGTAAAAATCGTCGTAGAGGCCCACGACGCGGTAACGCGTATGCTTGGCCAGCGAGCCGACCTTTTTGGCATTCGCATCCGGCGCGATGTACGCCGGCACATTGCTCTCCATCAGCACGATCTCCAGCGTGTTGCGCACAACGTAGCTCTTGTTGACCCAGGCGCTCTGTCCCTTGTAATCAATGCCGTAAAAGCCGCTCTGCTCGATAAAGCCGCTGCCGCCCTCCGCGGCGCGCAGCGAGAGCTTGTCGCCAAAGCTCGCGCTGGCGAGCTTTTTGCTGTTCGTCCTCGGCTCCGCCCAAATGCTGACGCTCTTGCTGATGACGGTCAGAAAATACGGATCCGCCGCGGTGATGCCGCCAAAGCCGTCCGTATCGACATAGCCGTCACCCTTCCGCACACAGGTGGCGAAATACACCTGCCCGAAGTGACGGCTGGTATGCGCCTGCGAATAGCCATCCGCCAGCGCCGCGCTCCCCAGCAGCAGCGCACAGCACAGCAGCGCCGCCGTCCATCCCTTCCATCTCTTCATTAGAATCCCTTCCTTTCCGGCTTTTGCCGTTTGTCTTCTCTTCATAAGACGATTCTCATGTCCGGTTTCTTGCAGGCTTTTTTCAGTTTCCCACATTCTGTGTCTGCCCGTCCTCCGGGGCTTCCCCTGCCCTGCCCGCTTGCTTTCCCTCCCGCTCGTCGTTGAAGACAAGGTTGGAAAGGATCGATTCCATCCGCTCGTCGGGATAGTGCTCATCGAAGTAGACCTCGGCCGCGTTGCGCGCGGGCAGGCCCTGCCTGCGCTCCATCCAGCGCAGCGTCGTCAGTCCCGTCATCACGGTGTTGAAGAGCATAAACGCCGCCAGCAGGAACGTCAGCGGCTTGCCGACCCTGTTGGGAATCTTGAGGATGCCCTTCGCCATGCGCGGATACAGATCCTTGATCCAGAGCACGCCCAGAATGCCCCAGTACACCGAATAGAGCAGGCAGATGCGCCCGTTCAGGTTGAAGGGCTGGTTCGAATAGTCCCAGGAGACGGAGCCGAAGGCCATCTCCTGAAACCAGGAGCAGGCATACTCGACCGCGCTGCCCACCAGCGCGCCGCCCAGGAAGGAGAAGATCTTGCTCCTGTTGCGGAACGGATAGAGCGCCAGTGTCAGCGCCCATGCGCCGATGCCGTAGACGAGGTTGAACGGCCCGTAGATGAGGCCGACGCGCGGCTCATAGAGGCCGTAACGGACGAAACACCACGTCCGCTCGACGACCACACCCAGGAAGCAGCCGATGAAGAACACCCAGAAGAGCTTGTAGAACGACTTGCCCTGCGCGAAATGGCGCGTCCGCTTCTCCGCGCTGTCGATCTGCGCGTTCGTCGGCGCGGGCGGCAGCAGATGGAAGCGCCGCCGGCTGACCCGCTCGTATTCCTTGAACCGCGTCTCGATCTCGTCGATGAACGTGGCCTCCTCGGCCAGATAGCCGATCATCTGGCTCTGCTCATGCTTGAGCGTCTTGATTCGCCCGCGCACGGCCTCCCGGATTTCAGCCTGCCGCTGCGCGTCGAGCTCCCCCGATTCGAGCGCATCCAGCTGGGCGAAGACCTCCTGCCTGATCTGCTCGCCGCGGCTCTTCCAGACCGCGGGCGTCAGGCTTTCCTGTAGCTTGGCCATAGCCGATCCCCCTTCGCATGTACCCCCTGTGCAGAACGGCGCCGTCCCGCTTCCAAAGGTACTCAATTTAGAATTCTATATGGGCAATGGATTTCCTGCATGACGCCGCGTGATGGCGCCGTGCTCATTCCTGAGGTGATTCCTGCCCGTCCGGATGATGGAAAACGCCCTGCGCCGGGCTTGCCGGGCAGGGCTGACCGCCTCTCAGGCGCGATCCGTCTGTGTCCTCTCCTCCGCTTTACGCTGCTCGTCGAGCTGGCGTACGCCCTTGGCGACGTGCACGATGAAGTCCTGCACGTTGGTGACAAAGGAGATCGAGCTCAGGCTGCCGCGGTCGCGCAGCTTGTTGACGACAAACTCGGAGATGTCAACCGTATACAGATACAGCGGGCGGACGACGCCGCCAACGACGCGGAAGGAGGGCGTCATGTTGCCTGTCGCGATGGTGTGCAGCTGCGTCGCCAGGCAGATGACCGTCGTCGCCTTGCGCACCAGATTGCGCATCGCGGTCTGCCCCGCGTAGGCGTCGCCGATGACCTCCGGCAGCGGGCCGTCGTCGCGGATGGAGCCGGTGAGCACGAACGGCACGTTTTGCTTCACCAGCCCGTACATGATGCCGTCATGGATGCCGTATTCTTCAATGAACCTTGGAATCGAGCCGCTCCTGCGCACCTTGTTGATCACATCGAGATGGTTGTAGTGGCCGTTATGGCGCAACTCCTGCGTGTAGATGTCCTGCCCCAGCGCCGTGCGCAGCAGGCCGGCCTCCAGATCATGCGTCGCCAGCGCGTTGCCCGCCAGCACGCCGTGGACAAACCCGTTTTCGATCAGCCACTGCATGGCGCTGCGCGCGTCCGCGTCAAAGGCGAACGCCGGCCCCATCACGAAGAGCACGTTGCCGTGCTCGCGCTCGTGCAGCAACAGCTGATAAAGGAAGTCGTAATCGCGGGAAAACGCCGTCTCCCGGGAGCGCCCGCTGCGGAAGGCGAACATGTCGGCGCTGCCGCCGTCCGCCTGCGCAAACCCGTCGGCATGCAGGAAGATCCCCTCCTCGCCGCCGTCCGTCCGCCCGAGGATCACCCGGTCGCCGCGCCGCAGGTTGCGCAGCTCCACGACGTCCAGCCGCCCGTCCTCCCGCAGGATGACCGCGCTGTCCATCCGGCTCTCCTCTGCCAGACGCCAGCGCCCGTCGATCTTGAAATACTCGGGATACATCGACGTGCTGTGGTAGCCTTCCGGCGCGACGCCGTCAAGCTCCACCTCCGCCAGGCGCACGTCCGGCGCCTGCACAAAGCGCGCCTGCGCAAAATCCGGCGCGCGATAGGGCCGCAGCGAAAAGCTCATATGAATTCCTCCGTCCTCCTTCAGGGTGTCAGGGCAGCGTGAGCAGATAGAAAAAGACGCCGGAATTACCGACGTCTTGACATGGAGCGGTAGACGAGATTCGGACTCGCGACATCCACCTTGGCAAGGTGGCACTCTACCACTGAGCTACTACCGCATCGCTCATCAGCGAGGTATATGTTACCACACAACACGCCCGCTGTCAAGCGTTTTTTAAAATTGCATTGTTTACATTTCCCGGCGGCCTTCCATCGCCTTGGCCAGCGTCACCTCATCGGTGTATTCGAGGTCGCCGCCCACGGGCAGGCCGTGCGCGATGCGCGTGACGAGGATGCCCATCGGCTTGAGCAGCCGCGCGATATAGGCGGCCGTCGCCTCGCCCTCGATGTCGGGGTTGGTCGCCAGGATGACCTCGTGAATATCCTCTCTGCCCACGCGCTCGAGCAGCTCGCGGATGCGGATATCCTCCGGGCCGATGCCCTCCATCGGGGAAATCGTGCCATGCAGCACGTGATAGGTGCCCTTGAAGTCGCGCATGCGCTCCATCGCTGCGACGTCGCGCGGGTCGCGCACGACGCAGAGCACGCCGTTGTGCCGCTTTTCATCCGCGCAGATCGGGCAGGGATCCTCCACCGTGTAATTGCCGCAGACGGAGCAGTATTTGACCGCCTTTCGGCCCTGCCAGATGGCCGCCGCCAGCTCATGCACCTGATCCTCCGGCAGGGAGACGATGTAATACGCCAGCCGCTGCGCGGACTTCGCGCCGATGCCCGGCAGGCGGGAAAGCTGCTGCGCCATGCGCGCAATCGGTTCAATCTGCCCCGCCATCGTCAGAACAGGCCGCCCATGCCGGCCGCGCCGCCGATCTTGGCCATCTCGCTCTCACGGGTCTCCTCGCCCTTGCGCAGGGCGTCGTTGACCGCCGCGACGATCATATCCTGGAGCATCTCGACCTCTTCGGGATCGACCGCGTCCTTGTCAATCGTCAGGCTCAGGAGCTGGCGCTTGCCGCTGAGCGTGCAGGTGACGGCGCCGCCGCCCGCCGTGCCCTCGTACTCGCGCGCGTCGAGATCCTGCTGAGCCTGAATCATCTGCTGCTGCATCTTCTGCGCCTGGCGCATGAGCTGCTGCATATTGCCGCCCGGAATGCCGGGAAAACCGCCTCTGGCCATAAATGGGTACCTCCTAAAAAACCTTCTTCTCTCCGCCCCGCGGCGAAGCCGTTATGCTTGATTATACACCATCCGCGCGGAATTGAAAAGAGCGAATTTCCCGGGACCGGTCAGGCGCCTTTCTTCGCGATGTTCACATGGTGCGCGCGGCTCATCAGCGTACGGCGGCACTTGAAGTACGCCGGCACGAGGAACGTGTCCGCGAACACCCAGGCCAGCGGACCGCCCAGCGCCGCGCCGGGGAAGCCCAGCACGGGGACGAGCAGCAGGCCCGCCGCGCTGCGCGCGAACATCTCCATCACGCCCGCGAGAATCGCAAATGCGGAAAAGCCCATGCCCTGAATCATGAAGCGCACGACGTTGACCAGCGTCAGCAACGGATAGAAGAAGACGGTGATCATCATGTACTGCTGCGCCAGACCGATCAGCTCGGCGCTGCCCTCCCCGGTCACGAAGAGGCGCGTGAGGCTTGGCCCGAAGCCCCAGACGATCAAAACCGCCGCCACGGAATACACAAAGCCCATTGCGGAGGAGGCAAGCAGGCCCCGGTTCAGCCTGTCATAGCGGCTCGCGCCGACGTTCTGCGCGCCGTAGGTCGCCATCGTCGAGCCCAGCGCGTCAAACGGGCAGGCCAGGAAGCCGAGCACCTTGCCGCCCGCCGTCGCCGCCGCAACCGCCAGCGAGCCCAGCGAGTTGACGGCCACCTGCAGGATCACGCTGCCGATGGCCGTGATCGAATACTGCAGGCCCATCGGCACTCCGTAGGCACAAAGCTCCTTGACGCGCCTTGAGCGCAGGCGCCACTCCTCGCGCGTGATGTGCAGAATCGGGAATTTGAGCCCGATCCACGCAAGGCAGAGCAGCCCGGAAATCGCCTGGCTGATGACCGTGGCCAGCGAGGCGCCCAGCACGCCCAGCTGGAAGACCAGAATCAGCAAAAGATCCAGCCCGACGTTGAGCACTGAGGAGAGCACCAGAAAGAACAGCGGCGTCTTGCTGTCGCCCAGCGAGCGCAGATAGCCGGAGAGCAGGTTGTACAGGATCGTGAACGGGATGCCGGCGAAGATCACGACAATGTAGCGATAGGCCTCCTCGAAGCAGTCCTCCGGCGTGTGCATCGCCGCCAGAATGTCCCGGCAGTTGGCGACCGTCAGCGCCGTGATGACCGTCGCGAAGATTGCCGCGACCCAGACGCCGTTGGCGACAAACTCGCGCATGCGGCTCTCCTCCTTCGCACCAAAGCGCTGCGCCACAGGAATGGCAAAGCCGGAGCAGACGCCCATGCAAAAGCCCAGCACCAGGAAGTTGATCGAGCCTGTCGCGCCGACGCCGGCCAGGGCAGTCACGCCCAGAAAGCGCCCGACGATCATCGTATCCACAAAGTTGTACAGCTGCTGAAAGAGCATGCCCGCCAGCAGCGGCACCGCAAAGCCGAGGATGAGCCGAACCGGCGATCCCATCGTCAAATCCTTGGTCATGTTATCCCTCCGCCCAGAGCCGGGCCCTTGAAATCAGCGGTATTATACTCACTTCCCCTTCGATTTTCAAGATGCAAGAATCACCAGCAACGGTGTGTCTTCCGGCGCAAAAGTGCACAAAAGGCGGGCCCGAAGGCCCGCCCAGGATGGATGAGTCTTTCGTTATGGCTCCCGCAGAAGCGCCCGCAGCGCCTGCGGATCGTCCGCGTCGCCAAGCTCGCCCGGCAACGCGCAGCGCACCACGCGCAGCACATCCTCATGCGCGCGCAGCACGGCCTTCGCGCCGCAGTCGCCCCGCAGCGAAAGCAGCTCGTCAAAGTATGCGCTCCCAAAGATCGCCGGATTGCCGCTGTGCGTCTCGTCCGCCAGGCAGGCCAGCGTTCCCGTTTCCTCCCGGAACGCGCGCACAAGCGCCCGGACCGAGTCCGCCGTCAGCCGGGGCTGGTCGGCCGCGGCCATCAGTACGGCATCGCAGCCGCGAGCGCGCGCCGCATTCACGCCCAGCGCGATGGATCGGGAAAGCCCCTCCTGCGGCGCGCCGTTGCGCACGGGGAAAGCGCCCGCCTCCCGGGCGATTTGCGCCGTCCTGTCCGTCGAGACGACAGCAAAAAAGACGTCGGCCTGCGCCGCGCGCAGCGTCCGGATTGCGCGCACGAGCATCGGCTCCCCCCGCACGTCGGCCAGGAGCTTGTCCTCCGCCCCAAAGCGCTGGCTCAGCCCCGCCGCCAGCAGCACCACGCCCAGTCGCATGTCAGTCCTCCCGCTCGCCGGGACGCCTTTGCGCCGGGCAAAAGTCCGGGTGAAGCAGCAGCTTTTCCGCCGTGACCGGCAGGTCGCGGATCCGCACGCCGCAGGCGTTGTACACGGCGTCCGTGATCGCCGGCGCGGGCGTGTTGATCACGCATTCGCCGATGGATTTCGCGCCGTAGGGGCCGCTGGGCTCGTAGCTCGGCTCAAACGCCACGCGGACCTGCCGCGCGTCCATCCGCGAGGGAATCCTGTACTGCATCAGCGAGTTGGTGACCGTCCGTCCCCGCGCATCCATCTGAGGGTTCTCCATCAGCGCCATGCCGATGCCCTGCATGAGGCCGCCCTCGATCTGGATGCGCGCCAGGTTCGGGTTGATGACCGTGCCGCAGTCGACGACGCCGACATAGTCCGCCACCTTCACCTCGCCCGTCATCGGGTCGAGATCGACCTCCACGCAGCCGGCCATGAACGGCGGCGGCGACGTTTTGGATCCGTGGGCGACGCAGGCGGAGAGATCCTCCACGCCGGCGGTCATGCCCGCATGGGCGATTTCCGCCAGCGTGACGCTCCCCTCGCCCTCCGCGCGGCGCACATGGTCGCCCTCAAAGAGCACATCCTCCGGCGCGCAGCCCAGCAGCTTCGCGCCGACGCGGATGATCTTCTCCCGCAGCTGCGCACAGGTCTTGACGACCGCCATGCCGGTGATGTAAGTCGTGCTCGAGGCGTAAGAGCCGCTGTCATAGGGCGAGATGTCCGTGTCCACGCCGTGGACGGTGATGTTTTCCACCGGGCATTCCAGGCTCTGCGCGGCGATCTGCGCGAGGATCGTGTCGCAGCCCGTGCCCATGTCCGTCGCGCCGATGGCCATGTTGTAGACGCCCTCGTCGCCCAAGCGGATGGAGACCGCGCCCGTGTCCACCCCGGCGATGCCGGAACCCTGCATGGCCAGCGCCATGCCCAGGCCGCGGACGTGGCCGTTTGGCAGCGTATAGGCGGGATACTTTTCGTCCCAGCCGATCATCTGCCGGGCGCGCGCGAGGCAGCGGTCCATCGCGCAGCTGGTGGCCGTCTCCCCGTAATAGGCCGGCATGACCTCGCCCTCGCGCACCATGCTGCGCTCACGCAGCGCAATCGGATCCATGTGAAGTGCGTGCGCCAGCTCGTTGACGGCCGATTCAACCGCATAGAGTCCCTGCGTCGCGCCATAGCCGCGGTACGCGCCCGCGCTCATCGTGTTCGTGTAGACGACGTCCCAGGCAAAGCGAAACGCCTTCATCCGATGGGTATAGAGCGGAATCGACTTGTGGCCGGAGAGGCCGACGGTCGTCGGGCCATGCTCGCCGTAGGCGCCGGAGTTGGAGAGCGTGTGCAGGTCGATCGCGCGTATGGTTCCGTCCTTCATCGCGCCCAGGCGCACATGCATGATCATCGCGTGGCGCGGCGAAGAGATGGTCATGGCCTCTTCGCGGGTATAGACGAGCATCGCCGGCAGCCCCGTCTTGAGCGTCACAATCGCGGGATAGATCTCGCAGACGGCCGTCTGCTTCGCGCCGAAGCCGCCGCCGATGCGCGGCTTGACGACGCGCACGCGGCTCTTGGGGATATCCAGCGCCGTCGCCACGATGCGGCGGACGTGGAAGGGAATCTGCGTCGAGGTGACGACCTTGAGCCGGCCGTAATTGTCCATCTGGGTGAAGGCGCGGAACGTCTCCATCATACACTGCTGATTGGCGCGCGTCGTATAGACGCGGTCGATGACGATGTCGCTTTTTGCAAGCTCTGCCTCGACATCCCCGTCCGCCTCCATGCCGTGGGCGACGAGATTTCGCCGGTTGTCCGCGCCGCAGTCCGGCACGAGCGCGCGCCAGTCTTCCTCGGGATGCAGAATCGTCCCGTTGTCCATCGCCTGCTCCGGGTCGAGCACGGCGGGCAGGATCTCATAGGTCACGCGGATGAGCCGCATGGCGGCCTTGGCCTGCCGCTCCGTCTGCGCCGCGATGATCGCCACCGGATCGCCGACGCAGCGCAGGTGCCGGTCGAGGATCAGCCTGTCATACGGGCTGAACTCCGGATACGTCTGCCCCGCCAGCGTAAAGCGCCTATCCGGCACGTCCTCCCAGGTCAGCACGCAGGCGACGCCCGGCAGCGCCCGGGCGCGGCTGACGTCGATTGACGTGATCATCGCGTGCGCGTGTGGGCTGCGCAGCAACTTGACGCACAGACAGTCCCTGGGCGCGATGTCCTCCGTGTAGACGGGCTTGCCCGTCACCAGCGCCTCCGCGTCCTTCTTGCGCACGGGCGCGCCGACCGCGCGGGGCACCCTTCTCCCTTCGCTCATGTGCGCACCTCCCCTGCCATGCCGGCGGCAACCGCATCCAGATACCGCCGGATCGCCCTCCGCTGGCTCATGTAACCCGAGCAGCGGCAGAGATTGCCCGCCAGATAGGCGTCAATCTCCTCGTCCGTCGCCCGGGGGTTTTCCTTCGCCAGCGCCAGCACATTCATCATCAGCCCCGGCGCGCAGAAGCCGCATTGCTCCGCGCCCTCGTCCGCCAGGCAGCCGCCCAGCGCATGCGCCTCCTCCTGCAGGCCCTCGAGCGTCACGACGCTACGGCCCGCCGCCCGCGGCGCGGGCACGGCGCAGGAGAGCACAGCCTTTCCGTCCAGATGCACGGTGCACAGCCCGCAGTTTGTCGTCTCGCAGCCGCATTTGACGCTCGTCATGTTCAGCGCGCGCAGGACGGCATACAGCGAATCGTCCGCCGCCGCGTCGACCTGAACGCGCTGTCCGTTCAACGTAAACCCGATGTTCATGTTCAATCCCTCCCGCATGCGCCATTCGCCGCGCGAAGCATCAGCGCGGGCGCAATCTTCCTTCTGTACGCCTCAGAGCCGCGCAGGTTGCTCCCCAGCGGCAGCGACCGCGAAAGCGCCTCAAAGGTCTCCATGCCGGCGCTCTCGGGCAGGCCGTCGGCGACGATCATCGCCCGCGCGGGCCGCGCGCCCATCACGAGGCGCAGCCCGTCCTCTCCCAGCGACGCCGCGCAAACGAGCACCGGAAAATCCGTCGCGTTCAGCCGGACACTCTCCACATGCGCGCGCCGCCCCTTGGGCACGCGAATCTGCGCGATCACATCGCGGTCCCACGCCTCCTGCTGGTACTGCGAAAGCGGCACCGGGCCGCGATGCGCCAGCACCACGGAAGCATCCAACGCCAGCAGCAGCGCGCTGACATCCGAAAAGCCGAAGCGGCTGTACACGCTGCCGCCGATGGTCGCGCCGTTTCGAAACTGCGTGCCCACAATCGGCGCAAGCGCGTGCGCGAACGCGCCGCCGAACGCCCCGTCAAGCGCCGCATCCGTCTCCAGCTGGCGAAGCGTCGTCATCGCCCCGATGACAAACGCATCCTCCGTCTCTTCAATGCGGTCAAGCCCCAGCGCGGACAGATCGATCGCCGTCTGCTTGCGCAGGCCGCACATGCGCAGCCACATGTTGCCCGCCACGATGACGGCGCTCTTCTTCTGGTTGAGCGTCCATGCCTCCTCGAGCGACTGCGCCACGATGTAGTTCTGATAGGTTGCCATGTCTTCCCCTCCGCCGCTCCAGCGGCTGTGTATCCTCATCAAATCATTCTTATTGGAAAACGCCTCCGCGTCCGCCCCTCAGGCGCTGCAAGCAGGCGTTCATGTCATCTGTCGGCTGACAAAATGCAGGAAGTCCTTCCCGCCCTCGAGCAGATGCGCCGTCAGCTCCTGCGGATACGCGGCGACGGAGCGAAGCTGCTCCATCGGCACCCAGCAGAAATCGAGATTGATGCGCTCACCGCCCAAATCGTCAAACCCGTGAAAGACGCCCTCGAGGGGAATTTCCCCCTCGTCCTCCAGCCGGACGCGGTAATACAGGCCGATCTGATGGCAGGCCCGCTTTCCCCAGGGGAAGAAGATCTCGCCGACGGCCATCAGCTCCTGCACCTCGATATGCGCGTGAATCTCCTCCAGAAATTCCCGCCTCAGCGTCTCCCTCGAGGTCTCAAAGGCGGCGACGTGCCCGCCGATGAAAGCATAGCCGTCGTCGTCCACCGGCTTTTGCAGCAGCAGCCTCCCGCTGCGCTCAAGAACGCCCGCCACGCGGTAGGAGAACACCCAGTCCTCCTGCTTGAAGAGAATGTCCTTCTGCATGTGCTTCATCCCCCCTCCAATCTCCTTTTCAAGAATCACCATG
>SFHU01000175.1 GCA_004555535.1 Clostridiales bacterium | reverse complement strand
AGTCCATCTCGACGGGGGCGTCGATGGCGCGGACGAGGTCTGCCATGAAGATAGCGGCCCCCTTCAGCACGCTGACGACCAGCAGGGGTTCGCCCTGGTAGTCAGCCGCGATCTGCGCGCCCATCTGGGCCACGCGCTCGGCGATCTGCTCCCGGGTAATCAGGACCTTCTGGACATCCTCGTGCATCGTCAACGCTCCAATCCGCTCATTGCATCATCGGATTGTCTCACACCTTGGCAGCGCGCCTGCCGCCGTGGCGGATTCGTCAACGTATGGAAATGCAGAGCCTGCCATCACGCCCCTCGACGCGCACGCCGCCGTCGACCTCCGTCGAAAAGGAGCCTCCCGCTGCAAGGGCGTCGAGCACGCGCTGGAGCTGACGCGACTCCAAGCGCGATCCAGGGCTCAGCTCCAGGATGCACTGCCGCAGCACGCGGCGCGCTAGGGGCGTCTCGAGTCCCTCGAGAACAGAAAGCGGCAGGAAGGCGCGACCCTGCTCCCAAACCAGGTTGCGATAGACCAGGCTGTCTGCCGCGCTCGACAGAGAGGCGTCCTCCTCGGCGATGAGGTCCATGGTGCGGGCGAGGCAGTGCTGGAAGCCGGGCTTGAGCTGCTCCATGACGGGGACGAGCTGGGTGCGCACCCGGCTGCGGAAGTTGCTCCCGTCGTCGTTGGTGGCATCCTCGCGCCACAGCGTGCCGGGTTCTTCTCCCGGGTGCTGCTCTGCGAGGAAGGCCCTCAGCTCGAACCGCGTGGCGTCGAGGAGGGGGCGCACGATGCAGCCGCGGCGTCGCGGGATGCTCGCCAGCCCGCCGGGGCCCGTCCCCACCATGGCGCGCATGAGGAAGGTCTCCGTGCGATCGTCGAGGGTGTGCGCCGTGAGGACGAGCCCTTGCTCGAGGGGAAGCCCACAGCGTGCGCACCAGCGCTCGAGCGCGCTGGACGCCGCTGCATAGCGCAGCTCGCGGGCAGCAGCCTCCATACCCGCCGCACCGGCCTCCATGCGCGCGGCCACGTCGACGCGACGCAGCTCGCAGGGAATGCCCAGGCGGCTGCACAACTGCTCCACGAAGGCCTGGTCCGCCTCGGAGTCCTCACCGCGCAGCTGGTGGTTGACATGCAAGCACAGGGGCAGGGGCCGGCAGCCCGCAGGGAGGCTGGCCGTCAGCATGTCCAGCAGGCGCCGCCCCACCGGGCCTGCGGGCTGCCCACCGCGCGCCGCCAGGGCGCACAGCTCCAAGAGGGCAGTGGAATCCGAGCCCCCGGAGACCATGACGATGAGAGCTGCGCTGGCCATGGCCCGCTTGCCTAGCCGGCGTCCTTGCTGCGCAAGGGCATGTGGGCAATGACGTCGGCGTCGAGCCCGCACAACAGGCCTTCGGCGAAGAGGTCCACAGCGCAGCTGGCGATCATGGTGGCGTTGTCCGTGCAGGCATGGGCGTCTGGCATCACGACCCTCACGCCGCGGCGGCCCAGGTGGTCGCTGAGGGCGGCGCGCAAGGCGGGATTGCTCGCCACCCCGCCGCCCATGCACAGGGTACGGCAGCCCGTCTCCTTGCAGGCCTGCCACGCCTTGTGCACCTGTACGTCCACAACCGCGGCCTGGAAGCTCGCGGCAAGGTCCGGGATGTCAACCGGCTCGCCGGCGGCGTTTACAAAGCCCCACTTATTGTCGATGCACACTGCCAACAAACCCTCGCTGAAATACGCCACCTCATCATAAATGGCAGGGATAACCATGACACCCGTGCGGTCAATTAATCCCCACTTGCCGTTGAGTTTCACGCTGGTCAGGCCGTCGCGGAAATTGCCCCTTATGCCGTACGAAATATCGTCATAGATGGCCGGAATCACCGCCGTGCCCGTCTTGTCGATGAGCCCGTATTTGTCGCCTATCATCACAAGGGCCAGACCGTCGAGAAACTCGTCGGCCATATCGAACTTGGCAGGGATAGCAATATCGCCGTCCGGCCCATAATAACCGTATTTCTCCGTGTCTTTGTCCTGAAAAAGCTCATATTCGTTTGTGAGGTAGATGTCGGCGGCCGTAGGATTGGCGCCCGTGTTGACAGCGGGGAGAGCGAGTGTCAGTACATACGTCATGCCGCTCTGCAGCGGCTCCGGGAAGTAGAACATCAGCGGCAGGAACGACTCCGACGCCAGCTTCAGCATCTTCGTGCCGTGCGTCATATACACCCAGTACTCGCTGCTGTGCCTCTCCGGCGTGCCGATGACATTGCCCGAGAACACCACGCCCGGCGACAGAACCTGCACCTTCACCAGCGCGCACTTGCGCCCGTTCAGGTCGTTCGGGGCATACTTCTGCGCCGTCAGGTCGAAGGCATCAGCGGCAAAATCCTTCACCTCCACCTCCTGCGCGACGCCGCTCACCGCAGCCGCCAACGCCATCACCAAAATCGCAACCAATTTCTTCATCTGCTTTCTCTCTTTTCTGTGTGACTAACTTTATTGCTTTTTTTCGACGCCGGCATCCGCCCGCAAACGCCATGTGGGGGTGGACACGCGCCATATTGTTTTGCAAAGATAGTCAGATAATTGCGCAGATGCAAACCATCGGCCACTTTCTGTACCAACCCCTGCG
>SFHU01000079.1 GCA_004555535.1 Clostridiales bacterium | reverse complement strand
GTGCGCGAGCTGGCGCGCGGCGTCGTCGGGCGTCCGCATGTGGCGCGGGCGCTGGTGGAGGCCGGGCATGCCACGTCGATGAACGATGCGTTTGACCGCTTTCTCGTGCCCGGCAAGTGCGGCTATGTGCCCAGGGAGGACGTCCGCGTTGCGCAGGCGGTGGAGCTGATTCACGGAGCGGGCGGCGTCGCCGTGCTCGCCCACCCGATGCAGCTCAAGCTGGGCGACATGGCGCTCGACGCCATCGTGCGCGAATGGAAGGGGCAGGGGCTCGACGGGCTGGAGGTCTATCATCCCAGCGCGCAGAACAACCACGTCGTGATGCTGCTGCACCTGGCCCGGCGGGAGGGTATGCTCGTGACGGGCGGCAGCGATTTCCACGGCGAGGCCGTGCGCGAGAGCTGCATCGGCGAGGGGGTTGACCGCTGGACGGATGCGGAGAGCGACGTGAGAGCGCTGCTTGTGCGCTATGGAAAGGATTGACGAGGTGAAACGATGCCGTCATTGACGCGGGCGGGCTATGTGCCGCCCAAAGGGCAGCGGCCCGAAAAGAAGCCGGAGCCGCCCAAAAAGAAGAAAAAGCCCCGCAAAAAGCGCATGAACGGTGCGGCGGCAGCGTCGCTGGTCGTGCTGCTGATTGCGGTGCTCATCGGCGCGGCAACGGTCTTCATCTATACCAGCACGCAGCCGTACGCGGAGGCGTTCCTTCCGGGCACGGCGCTGCTGGGCGAGCAGCTCGGGGGACTGAGCTATGCCCAGGGCGAGGCGGCGCTTTCCAGGCTGACCGGCGAGGCCATTGCCGGCTGGTTGTTCACGATCAAGGGAAAGACGCAAAGCTGGACGCTGACCGCGCAGGACGTCGCGCTGCACGCGGATGCGGAGAAGACGCTCGGTGCGCTCTGGCAGGCGGGCCGGGAGGGCGGCATGGTATCGCGCTTCCTCGCGATGCTCCGCCTTCAGGAGGAGCCGATGATCGCCTCGCCCGTGCTCGCGTATTCGATGGAGGCGGCGGACGCGCTGCTTGAGGAGATCCGCGCGCAGGTGGAATGCGACCCCGTCAACGCGACGGTCGCCTTTGCGCCGGGCAACAGCGAGCCCTTCCGCTATACCGACGAGGAGGACGGCTGGTCGCTGGACATGGCGCCGCTCCGCGAGGCGATTGAGGCGTCGATCCTCTCCCTTGAGCCAGGAGAGGCGAGGACAGGCGAGACGCGGCTTGCCCCGCAGGTGACGCGCTCGCAGCTGGAGGCAGCCTCCTGCCTGCGCACGCGTGTGGTGATGACGGTGTCGACGGACGAGGCCTCCCTGACGAACATGAGGAAGGCGGCGGCGCTGCTCAGCGGCGCGCGCATCGACGCGGGCGGGACGCTCTCTTTCAACGCCGTCGCCGGTTCGAGGACGGCGGAGGCGGGCTATGTGGAGGCGGAGGAGCCGGCCTACGGCGCGGGCGCAACGGGCCTGGGCGGAGGACTCTGCCAGCTCTCCACGGCGCTGTACCGCGCGGCCCTGCTGGGCGGCCTGACGGTGGAGGAGCGCCACGCGGCGGCTGTCCCGGTGAACTATTGCGAGCTGGGGCAGGAGGCGGCGGTCTCCGACCAGGGGCTTGACCTCGTGCTGGGCAACCCGACGGACAGCCCCATGTTCGTGAGCGCAAGGGTTTATTCGGACGGCGACGGGGCGGTCTGCGAGGTGCAGCTCTTCGGCGAGCCGCTCTCCGTCCGCTATGCGCTTGAAACGCAGGCGCAGGAGACAGCGATCCCCACGGAGCCCGTTTACGTCCGCGACCGCGAGGGACGCTACGCGACGTATACGGATGAGCGCGTGCCGGTCGGCGAGGGCGAGCCGGGCTATACGGCGACCGTCGAGCGCCTGACGCTCGACGCGCTTGGCAATGAGCTGGAGCGGGAGAACGTCAGCACGGACAGCTATGAACCGGTTGCGCCGACGGTCTATGTCGGCGTGACGGAGCGATAAGCCCGGAACGGGCGCAGAACGGGCCGCCTGAGGGCGGACGGACAGTTGAGGAGGAAAAACGGTATGGACAAGGTTTGCTTCAAGACGCAGAAGGGCCCGGCGGCGGTCGGCCCGTATTCCACCGCGACCATCGCGGGCGGCATCATCTACCTCAGCGGCATGATCGGCATCGATCCTGCCGTGCAGAAGCCCGTGGAGGGCGGCACGCTCGCGCAGGCGAAGCAGGCGTTTGAGAACATCAAGACCGTGCTGGGCGAGCTGGGCGCGACGCTTGACGATGTGCTCAAGACGACGGTGTACCTGACCGATATCGGCGAATTCGGCGAGGTCAACAAGCTCTACGCGCAGTATTTCGGCCCGGATTTCCCGGCGCGTACCTGCGTGGAGGTATCGAAGCTCCCGATGGGCCTGTCCATCGAGGTCGAGTGCATCGCCCGGGCGAGGGACTGAGACGGCTTTGCAGCGAAAAGCCTGAGCATTTGCGCGAAGCGAAGTAGGGTCAAGGGGTTAAGCCCCTTGCGGGGTTCAGGGGCAGCGCCCCTGAGCGGATTTGGGCGGCAGCCCAACGGTTCCCTTCAGACCAAAAACCGTAGTCTCAGAGCAGGATGCGAAGCATCCTACGATTGGGACGGGGTGGATTTTGCAAAGCCAGGCTTTGGATGCAAAGCAGGATGAGCGGCCCGGCGGATAAAACAATCGTTGAAACGGAGGCTGGTTGCATGCGAGAAGAACCCTTTTCCCCGCAGGATATCCGGTATCTGAACCTGCTGCGCAAGCAGTACAGGACCATTCAGGAGGCCTCCGCGGAGGTGGCGCATCTGCGCGCCGTGCTGCACCTGCCCAAGGGCACGGAGCACTTCCTCTCCGACCTGCACGGCGAGCATGCCGCGTTCCTGCATATCCTGCACAACGCGAGCGGCGTCATCAAGCGCAAGATCAACGACCTGTACAAGGACATCCTCTCCACGCACGAGCGCGACATGCTTTCCACGCTCATCTACTATCCGGATGAGAAGCTCGCACTGCTCAAGAAGCAGAAGGTCGTCTGCGAGGAATGGTACAGGCTGACGATTTACAGGCTGGTGGAGGTCTGCCGCGTCTGCTCGGTCAAGTACACGCGCAAGCGCGTGCGCGACGCGATGCCCAGGGAGATGGGCGCGCTGATCGAGGAGCTGCTGCTCAGCGACGGAACGCCCGACAAGGAGGGCTACTACCGCGAGGTCATGCAGTCGATTCTGGAGACCGGGCAGGCCGACGCGATGATCATCGCGCTCAGCCGCGTCATTCAGGCGCTGGCCATCGACCGGCTGCACATCATCGGCGACATCTTCGACCGCGGCCCGCGCGCCGACCTGATCATGGACGCGCTGGAAAACTACCACCAGGTCGACGTGCAGTGGGGCAACCATGACATCGCCTGGATGGGCGCGGCGGCGCTCTCGGAGGCCTGCATCGCGCAGGTGATCGTCACCTCGGTTAAGTACGGAAATCTGGAGACGCTGGAGGTCGGCTACGGTATCTCGCTGCGCCCGCTCTCGACGCTGGCGATGACCTGCTACGGGGACGACCCCTGCGAGGCGTTCCTCCCGCGGGACAACGGCGAGGAGCTTCAGGACGACGAGATGGAGCTCGCGCGGATGCACAAGGCTGCCGCGATTCTGCAGTTCAAGCTCGAGGGGCAGCTGCTGGAGCGCCATCCCGAATACGGCATGGAGAGCCGGCGCCTGCTGCACCGCATCGACTTTGAAAACAAAACGGTCGAGGTCGACGGGACGGTCTATCCGCTGCGCTCGTGCAGCTTCCCGACGGTCGACCCCGCGGATCCTTACGCGCTTACGCCGCTGGAGCGCGAGGTCATGGACAGGCTCGTGCTGGAGTTTGCCCATTCCGAAAAGCTGCAGCGCCACGTGCAGTTTCTCTACAGCGCGGGCGGCATGTACCTGCGCTGCAACGGCAATCTGCTCTACCACGGCTGCATCCCGATGGAGGAGGACGGCTCGTTCGCGCCGATTCCCGTCTCCGCGAAGAGCAGCCTGAGCGGGCGCGCCGCCATCGACGCGGCTGACCAGCTCGCCCGGCAGGGATATTTCGCCAAGCTCGGACAGAAGCAGCGCCAGACGGGGCAGGACTTCCTCTGGTATCTGGGCAGCGGGCCGAATTCCCCGCTTTTTGGCAAGAGCAAGATGGCGACCTTCGAGCGCTATTTTATCGCCGACAAGGCGACGCATGCTGAGGTCAAGAACGCCTATTACGACTACCAGAACGACGAGGCGACCGCGCTGCGCATCCTGCGCGAGTTTGACCTGAGCGACAGCGGCTTCATCATCAACGGCCATGTGCCGGTCAAGCTCTCCAAGGGCGAGAGTCCGATCAAAGCCGGCGGCAAGCTGTTGGTGATCGACGGCGGCCTCTCCCGCGCGTATCAGCCCGTGACGGGCATCGCGGGCTACACGCTCATCTTCACCTCACACGAGCTCAACCTCGTCGCGCACCAGCCGTTTGAATCGACGGCCAGCGCGATTTCCTCGGAGCAGGACATTCACTCCGTGCAGAGCCTCGTCAAGCAGATGCCGCGCCGCCTGCTGATCGCGGATACGGACGACGGTGCCGCCCTGCGCGAACGCATAGATGATCTGATGGCGCTGATTGAGGCCTACCGCAGCGGCGTCATCAAGGAAGCGAGAGGATAATGCCGATGAAGCAGACTGGAGAGATGAACCCCGGCGGGATGGATGCCGTCCGCGCCGCGCAGATGGTCCCGGGACAGACGCAGCGGCCTGTGCTGATCGTCTTTGACCTGGACGGCACGATTGCCGACAGCCAGGAGCTGGCACGTATCAGCTTCAAGCGTGTCTTCGCGCTGATGGGCTTTGGCGAGATCTCGGACGAGCTGGCCGATTCCTTCAATGGACCGGACGCCGACGAGGTCTGCCGCGTCATGGGCATCGGGCCGGACAGGCGGCCGCTGTACAACAGGCTGCTCGACGAGACGGACGTGGAGCTGGTGCGCAGCGCGGGCAGGATGTTCCCGGGCACGGCGCAGATGCTCGCGGCCCTGGCGCCGCACGCCGTGCTCTCGATACTGACCAACGGCACGACCAGCTACTGCGAGGCGAATATCGCGGAATTCGCCATCGCGCCGTATATTGCGCTGCACAGCGGCTATGTCAGCGGCGTCACGAAGGCGCAGCGCATCGGCATGTGGGCGCGGGAGCTGGACGCGCGGCGCGTCATCGTCGTGGGCGACCGCGTGACGGACATCGAGAACGCCCGGCTGGCCGGGGCCTATGCCGTCGGCGTGACCTACGGGCTGGGCACGCGGGAGGAGCTCGCCGGGGCGGACTGCCTGTGCGGGACGACGGACGAGGTGACACAGGCCTGCCTGCGCGTGATCCGCGAGAGCGCCTGAGCTTGCAATTTCCCCTGCGGCGCTGTACAATAGAGCGCGCAGGGAACAACTATCCTCCGCGGGCACGCGCCGGCGGGAGAGCATCGGGAGGAAGCACGAATGGAAAAGAAGAACACGGCGGTTGTCACGGTCGTTGGCAACGACACCATCGGCATCATCGCGCGGGTGAGCGCGGTGCTGGCGCGTCACGAGGCGAACATTCAGGACATCTCGCAGACCGTCCTTTCCGGAATGTTTAACATGATCATGATCGTCGATATCTCGCTGAGCCGCTTTGATGAGCTGAAGGACGAGCTCGATGCCCTGGCCGGCGAGCTCGGGCTGCAGATCCGCATCCAGCGCAGCGAGATCTTCGACGCGATGCACCGCATCTGAGGAGGGCGCCATGATCAACACGTCTGAAATTCTGCAAACCGTCCGGATGATCTCCGAGGAAAAGCTCGACATCCGCACGATTACGATGGGCATATCGCTCTATGCCTGCGCGACGCCGGACAAAAAGGCGCTCTACCAGAACATCTACGACCGCATCACGAAGCAGGCGGAGCATCTGGTCGCCACCGGCGAGGCGCTTGAGCGAGAATTCGGCATTCCGATCGTCAACAAGCGCATCTCCGTCACGCCTGCGAGCCTCGTCGCGGCGGCCTGCGGCGACCCGGTGGTCGTCGCGCGCGCGATGGACGCGGCTGCCCGGGAGACGGGCGTCAATTACATCGGCGGCTACACGGCCCTCGTGCAAAAGGGCATGACCGCCTCTGACAGGGCGCTGATCGCCTCGCTGCCGGAGGCGCTCTCCACGACGGAGCGCGTCTGCTCCTCGATCAACGTGGCCTCGACCCGCGCGGGCATCGACATGGACGCCGTGCGCCTGTGCGGCCAGGCCGTCAAGGACATCGCCGAGGCGACCCGCGACACGGACGCCTCCGGCTGCATGAAGCTGGTCGTCTTCGCCAATGCTGTGGAGGACAACCCCTTCATGGCAGGCGCGTTCCACGGCCCGGGCGAGGGGGACTGCTGCATCAACGTCGGCATTTCCGGCCCGGGCGTCGTCAAGCATGCGCTCGAGAAGGAGGCCAAGGGCCAGCCGTTTGACGTCGTCGCGGAGACGATCAAGAAGACCGCCTTCAAGATCACGCGCGTTGGCCAGTTGATCGCCCGCGAGGCGAGCAGCCGCCTGGGCGTGCCGTTCGGCATCGTCGACCTGTCCCTCGCGCCGACCCCGGCGATGGGCGACTCCGTCGCGCACATCCTCGAGGAGATGGGCCTGGAGTTCTGCGGCTGCCATGGCACGACCGCCGCGCTCGCCCTGCTCAACGATGCGGTCAAGAAGGGCGGCGTCATGGCCTCGAGCCACGTAGGCGGCCTCTCCGGCGCGTTCATCCCGGTTTCCGAGGACATCGGCATGATCCACGCGGCTGAGTGCGGCGCGCTGAGCCTGGAAAAGCTCGAGGCGATGACCTGCGTCTGCTCGGTCGGTTTGGACATGATCGCCGTGCCGGGCGATACGCCCGCCTCGACGATTGCCGCGATCATCGCGGACGAGGCGGCGATCGGCATGGTCAACAGCAAGACGACCGCCGTGCGCATCATCCCCGCGCCCGGCAAGGATGTGGGCGACGAGGTCAACTTCGGCGGCCTGTTCGGGCGCGCGCCGATCATGCGCGTCAGCCCGTATTCGGCGGAGGCGTTCATCGCCCGCGGTGGGCGCATTCCCGCGCCGCTGCAGAGCCTCAAGAACTGACGGGCAGCTTTGGCGCTGCCTGTCCGGACTGCCCGGGGGGAGCGATTCCTCCGGGCCGATTCATAAAGTGGGCGGCAAGCCCATGACAATGGATGCAGAAAGGGAGAACCGGCATGGAACAGGAACTGACGCGCGAGCAGGTGGACCCGCGCTATACATGGGATCTGACCCGGATTTTTGAAAGCGACGAGGCTTGGGAGGCCGCGTTTGAAAAGGCGCGCGGGGAGGCTAAGGCGTTTGCGCAATATGAGGGGACGCTCTCGGGCGGCAAGGAGGCCGTGCTCGCTGCCCTGAGCGCGTATATGGGTCTGGAGCAGAAGCTCTCGGAGCTGTATACCTATGCGATGATGAAGACCAATGAGGACGGCGCGAACGGCAAGTATCAGGCGATGTTTGGCCGCGCGGCCTCGCTGGCCAGCGACGCGGAGGCGAAGGCGGCTTTTCTGACGCCGGAGCTGCTGGCGCTGCCGCAGGAGACGCTGGAGGCGATGATCGCCGACCCGGCCTTTTGCGAGTACGACGTCTTCCTGAGGGACGTGCTCCGGCTTAAGCCGCATACGCTCAGCGCGAAGGAGGAGCAGCTGCTCGCATCGGCGGGCGAGGTGCGCGGCGTGCCGGAGAGCGCGTCCGACATGCTCTACATCGATATTGACCTGGGCATGACGCGCGGCGAGGACGGCAAGAAGACGAAGCTGACCGACGCGCGCCTGCTCCCTCTGCTCGCGAGCTGCGACCGCGCCGTGCGCAAGGCCGCCTATGTCAACATGATGAACGGCTACAACAAGCTGGGCAACACCTTCGCGGCGCTCTATGCCGGCCAGGTCAAGAGCGATCTGTTTGCCAGCCGCGCGCGCGGCTATGACAACCCGCGACAGGCGGCGCTCTATCCGGACGCCGTCGACGAGAGCGTCTACGACAGCCTGATCGACGCCGTGCATGGCGGCATCGGCACGCTGAACGAATACCTGCGCATCAAGCAGCGCCGCATGGGGCTTTCCAAGCTGCACATGTACGATCTCTACGCGCAGGAGCCGACGGAGTTTGACATCCACCCCGACATCGACGAGGCGTTTGACATCTTCCTGGAGGCCGTCAGGCCGCTGGGCGAGGACTATGTGCGCGATGCTTCCCGCGCACTCCCGGAGCGCTGGATCGACGTCTACGAGACAAAGAACAAGCGCAGCGGCGCATACAGCTGCGGCAGCGTCCATCGCACGACGCCCTATGTGCTGCTCAACCACAAGAAGACCTACGACGGCCTCTCCACGCTCTGCCATGAGATGGGCCACGCGATGCACAGCTTCTACTCGAACAAGACCCAGCCGGCTGTCAAGGCGGAATACACGATCTTCGTCGCCGAGGTCGCCTCGACCTGCAACGAGATCCTTCTGTCCGAATACCTGCGCAGGAAGTATGCGGATGATCCCAAGGCGCAGGCGGCGCTGATCAACTCGCTGCTGCAGCACTTCCGCACGACGGTCTTCCGCCAGACGATGTTCGCCGAGTTTGAATACAAGGCACATTGCATGGCGCAGGAGGGCCAGAGCCTGACGCGCGACAGCCTGAGCACCATGTATTACGACCTGAACAAGCTCTACTACGGCGGCGCCTGCAAGGTGGACAAGGAGGTTGCCTATGAGTGGATGCGCATTCCGCACTTCTACAGCCCGTTCTACGTCTACAAGTATGCGACGGGCTTCTGCGCGGCGGTGGCGCTGGCGCGCGGCATCCTCAGCGGCGACCCGGAGAAGCTGGCGGCCTACCGCAAATTCCTGACGCTGGGCGGCAGCATGAAGCCCATCGACGAGCTGCGCGTCGCCGGGGTCGACATGTCCACGCCGCAGCCGGTCTGCGAGGCGCTTGACTACTTCGCCGAGCTCGTGCTGGCCTACGGGGAGCTGGAGGCATGATCATGCAGGGCTACGACATCGAGGCCGCCGTGCCCTTCATCGCCGCGGCGATGGGGAAGGCCGGCGTGCGCGCCCCGCGGGCGGAGCTGGAGGCCTTTGTCCGCCGCGCCATCGACGAGGATTTCCGCTACATGCAGGAGACCGGCGTGCTCGACGAGCAGGGCTATATGGGCGAGGGCGAATACGACGAAGACGAGGCGTTCGAGGCGCTCCTGGAGCGCCTGGCGGACGGGACGGACGACGAGGACGAGCTCAACGCGCTGGCCCAGCGGCTGGACGCCTACATGGCGGCGCAGCAGGACTTTCTGGAGCGCAGCGGACTGGCGGAGGATTGATTCCCCGCCCGAGCAAAACACACGGCATTCCCCGCGATGATCGGCGGGGCAGGAGGAGCATGGACAAGCGGATCGAAGCCATCACGGCCGTACAGAAGAGGACAGCGCAGCCGCCGACAGGCAGGGAATTCCTGCTCGGCGTCGCCGGTGTGATCGCGCGGCTGGCCATCGCGCAGATTGCCGTCAATCTGCTGATTGTGCTGACGGGCGTCGGGCTGATCAACGTCGCGTTTTATGTGTACGCGGTCGTGCTGATGCTGCGCTTCATGCAGCGGTTTGTGGCGGGCACCGTCTACACCCTCAAGGAGGAGACGCTCGTCCTGCAGAAGATGCTCGGAGACAGCACGACCTCCGTGATCGAGATTCCGCTTGCGGGCATTCGCGCCATCCGGCCGGTCGCGGCGGCCGAGCGGCTTCACCTGTATTACCGGCAGGTGACGGTCATCGACCCGCAGGCGCGCTCGCCGCTTGGCGCGCGGGCGGCGTTTGCCGCGAGCCTCGTTTCCGCGCGGCTGGCCCGGCTTCTGGCCGGCAGGCAGGCGGAGGCGGTTATCGGCCATGCCATTGTGTTTGAGGAAGGCGGTGCGCTCCGCTGCTGCGTCTTTTGCCCGGACGAGGCCTTCTGCGACGCGCTGAAATCCGCGCTGCCGCAGGCCTTCGGCGCAGATGACCGTGCGCAGCAGGGAGAGAAGACGAACCTTTGGGCGCGCGCGCTGCAGCGGGCCTTCCCGCCGCTGTATCCCTGCGTCAGGCCGCTGGTCGACGAGGACGCGCTGCGGCAGGCGCGGGAGGCAACGGCGCGCAAACCGCGCGGAAAAAAGACTGATCCCCGGCCCGGCGAGGACGCGGGCGGAGCGGATCAGTGGAAAAGACGGAGACGAAAAGCGTGAAGTATACAACGATTCTGTTTGACCTTGACGGCACGCTCACCCGCTCGGAGGAGGGCATCACCCGCTCCGCGCTCTACGCCGCAGAAAAGCTGGGCTTTACGGGCTACACCAAGGAGCAGTTTAAGGCCTTCATCGGCCCGCCGCTGTATCATTCCTTCCGGACGATCGTGGGCATGGATGACGCGCAGGCGCAGCAGGCGACGGCGCTGTATCGCGAGCGCTTTTCGCGCGTCGGCTGGGCGGAAAACGAGGTCTATCCGGGCATCGCGGCGCTGCTGAGGAGCCTGAAGTTGAACGGCGCGAAGGTCGCCATCGCGACGGCGAAGCCGCAGATCTTTGCCGAGCGCATCGCGAGGAAATTCGGCATGGCGCCGTATCTGGACGCGATTGTCGGCCCCGGCATGGACACGAAGCATGCCAGCAAGGTCGAGATCGTCTCAAGAGCGATGGCGCTGCTCGGCGGCACGGGCGTCATGATTGGCGACCGCTGCTACGACATCGAGGGCGGCGCAGGCAACGGCATGGACACCATCGGCGTGACCTACGGCTATGGCACGGAGGAGGAGCTGCGCACCGCCGGCGCGACGCACATCGCGCACAGCGTGGCGGAGCTTGACGCCCTCCTGCTGGGCGATGCGCCGCGGGCAAGGGGCCTCTTCATTTCGATGGAGGGTGTCGACGGCTGCGGCAAGACGACCCAGCGCGAGGCGCTTATCCGCCATCTCGGCCAGCTGGGCTGGGAGGTTCAGATGACGCGTGAGCCCGGCGGGGACGACATCGCCGAGAAGATCCGCGTGCTGATCCTCGATCCGGCGAACACCGCGATGCAGGACGAGACGGAGGCGTATCTCTACGCCGCTTCCCGCGCGCAGAACGTCCGGGCGCTGATCCGTCCGGCGCTTGCGCAGGGCAAAGCGGTCGTCTGCGACAGGTTTGTCGATTCCTCTGCCGCGTATCAGGGCGGCGGAAGGCAGCTGGGCGTTGAACGCGTCCTGGGGATCAACCGCGAGGCGGTCGGCGATACCTGGCCGGACATCACGGTCTATCTGCGCATGCCGCCGGAGAAGGCGCTTTCGCGCCGGCTCAGCGCCTCCGAGCCGGATAGGCTCGAGCGCGAGAAGGAGGCCTTCTTCGTGCGCACCTATGAGGCCTATGAGGCGCTCTACGCGCAGGCAGGCATGGAACGGGTCGTGACCGTCGACGCCGCGCAGGCAATTGAGGACGTCACAAGGGACATGCTCCGGGCGGTGGATCAGCGCCTGGGCTGCACGCAGGAGGAAACCAACGGTTTGAGCTGATCGGGGGCAAAGCATGGCAAGGATTGTCGTAGGCATGTCGGGCGGCGTCGATTCCTCGGTGGCCGCGCTGCTTTTAAAGCGCGCGGGGCACGAGGTCATCGGCGTGTTCATGAAGAACTGGGAGGAGAAGGACGAGAACGGCGTCTGCACAAGCGAGGCGGACTGGGCCGACGTGCGCGGCGTCTGCGACACGATCGGCATTCCTTATTACGCCGTCAACTTCGTGCGCGAATATGAGGACCGCGTGTTTTCGTATTTTCTGGAGGAATACAGGCGCGGGCGCACGCCCAACCCGGACGTGCTCTGCAACCGGGAGATCAAATTCAAGGCGTTTCTCGATTACGCGATGGCGCTGGGCGCGGATGCCCTGGCGACCGGGCATTTCTGCCGGCTGGGCGAGGCGGACGGGAAGAAGCAGCTGCTGCGCGGAACAGACCCCGGCAAGGATCAGAGCTATTTTCTCTACATGCTCGGGCAGAATGCGCTTGAAAAGGCGATGTTCCCGGTGGGCGGCCTGACCAAAAAGCAGGTGCGCGAGATCGCGGAGCAGGCAGGGCTGCAAAACAGCCGCAAGAAGGATTCCACAGGTGTCTGCTTCATCGGAGAGCGGCGCTTCAAGCCGTTTCTGCAGCAGTTTCTGCCCGCTCAGCCGGGCGACATGGTGACGCTTGAGGGGCATGTCGTCGGTCGCCACGACGGGCTGATGTACTACACGCTCGGCCAGCGGCGCGGGCTGGGCATCGGCGGCGTCGAGGGCGAGGCCGGCGAGGGGCGCTGGTTCGTGCTGGCCAAGGACATGGAGCACAACCGGCTCATCGTCGCGCGCGGCGGCGACCATCCGCTGCTCTACAGCCGCAACGCGCTGGGCAGCGGCGCGACCTGGATCGCGGGCGAGCCGCCGGCACAGGAATTCGACTGCACCTGCAAATACCGCTACCGGCAGGGCGATCAGGCCGTGCATGTGACGCTGCTGCCGCAGGGGCGCGTGCATGTCGAGGCGAGGGAGCCGCAGCGCGCCGTGACGCCGGGGCAGAGCATGGTCTTCTATCACGGCGAGGTCTGCCTGGGCGGCGCGGTCTGCGACGAGGTGACCGACGCGGGCATGCAAACGGAGAAATGAGAGGGTACACATGAACGGCTGGAATCGATTCTGTGGACATCTGGCGACCATCACGAAGCACCGTCACAAGGTTATCGCCCATTGCGCCAAGGCGGGCATACTCCTGCAGGGGCTTCGTCACGACCTCTCCAAGTATTCGCCGACGGAGTTCTGGCAGGGCGTGCGCTTCTTTGACGGCACGCATTCGCCGACGGAGGACGAGCGGCGCACGCTGGGATGCTCCCTCGCCTGGATGCACCACAAGGGCCGCAACCGGCACCACTGGGAATACTGGACGGATTACAGCATGGCGGAGAAGCGCTACGTGCCCATGCCCATGCCGCGGCGCTATCTGGCGGAGATGCTCTGCGACCGCATTGCCGCGAGCAAGATCTACAAGGGCAGCGCCTATACGGACGCGGCGCCGCTTGAATATCTGCTGGGCGGCAAGATGCGCGACAGCATGCATCCGCAGACGCGCGAGCTGCTGGAGCGCTTTCTGACCCAGCTGCGCGACGAGGGCGAGGACGCGATGTTTGCATCGCTCAGGCGCTGGGTACGCGAAAAGGAGAAAACCACGCCCTGAGAATCCGCCCTTTCACGGGAGCCTTCCACACTTCATACGCTGAAGCGAAGGGAGGCTTTTTTCATGGCTTCAGAGCTTCAAACCAAGCGCGAGGCGATGGTCGCGAGGGCGCTATCCCTCGTCGGCTGCGGATATGTGTATGGTGCGACGGGCTGGATCTGTACGCCCGGGCGGGCGCAGTTCACCCGGGAGGTAGCCTCGGCGGCGGGCTTCAGCCTGCCCAGCGGCACCTCGAGCCAATGGCGAACGGCCGGCGCATGGAAGGAAAAAGGGACGATCGGACAGCTGCCCGATGAGCCGGGTATCTTCCTCTTCACGATGACCGGGTCGACAATGACCCATGCAGGCTTTTCCATCGGAGGCGGGAAGGAGATCGACGCGCGCGGCCATGCTTACGGCGTCGTACGCAGGCGGATCGCGGACACGTCCTTCACGCATTGGGCGAGGCTGGCGATTGAGGAGGATGCGGCGGCAGACGCGCCGAACGTGCCCCTGATGCTGCCGCAGCGGCGGACGCTGCGCCGGGGCCTGTCGGGCGAGGATGTGCGGGCCCTGCAGCTGCAGCTGGAGGGGCTTGGCTACGAGATCGGTTCCTCCGGTGCGGACGGCGTCTTCGGCCGGGCGACGCGCGCTGCCGTGATCCGCTTCCAAAGGGATCAGGCGCTTGCGGCAGACGGCGTCGTCGGCGCGATGACGTGGGCGGCGCTTGCGCTGACGTGATAGACGCAAATAATTGGCTCCCACCCGCTTGGCGGGTGGGAGCCGATGCTTTGGCGAAGGTCATTCGATCAGTTCAGCTTGAGGAAGGTGATGGTTGCCAGCACGTCGGTCGTTGCGCTGCCGGTCAGGCTGAGCGCGCTGGTGGCGGTCAGCGAGACGGTCGTCGTGCCGGTGGAGTCGACGATGGCGGAGAGCGCCTGCGAGGTCGTATTCGAGGGAGAGACGACGCGCGTCTGTGACTCAGGGAGGATGTCGCCGTCTGCGCGCAGATGGAATGTCGTGTTGACGTCCGATTGCGAGGGCAGGTTCAACAGCACAGTGACCAGATACGTGCCGGACTCGTTCAGCGTAAACGTGCCGGAGGACTGCGTGACCGCTGTCGCGGGCTCAGAGACGAAATTCGCAAAGGGAATGGGCGTGTTTGCGGTCGCGGTCAGCGTGCCGGTGTTGTAGCCTGTCGCATAGGCTGCGATGCCCTCGCCGGCCGGTCCGGCAGGTCCCTGAGGACCAGCAGGCCCCTGCGGCCCGGTCGCACCGGTCGCACCGGTCGCGCCGGTCGCACCGGTCTCACCGGCAGGGCCTTGCGGCCCGGCGGGCCCTTGCGGTCCCTGCGGCCCGGTTGCACCGGTTGCGCCGGTCTCACCGGCAGGGCCTTGCGGCCCGGCGGGCCCTTGCGGTCCCTGCGGCCCGGTCGCACCGGTCGCACCGGTCGCGCCGGTCGCGCCGGTTTCGCCGATCGGCCCCTGAGGGCCTTGCGGTCCCGCAGGGCCCATGGGCCCTGTTGGGCCGACAGGACCCTGTGGGCCTCTTGGGCCTATGGGACCCTGTGCGCAGGCACAGTCGGAATCGTGGCAAGTACCGCAGCCCCAGGGAGAGGCGCAGCCGCAGTCTGAGCAGCCACAGCCGTCACAATTCGTGCAGCCACAGTTTGAGCGGCCACAGCCGTCACAATTCGTGCAGCCGCAGTTTGAGCAGCCGAAGCGACCGGAGGAACAGCCGCAGGAGGAATGGAAGCTGCCGCAGCCGGAAGGCCAGCCGCAGCGGGAACGGGCAACATGGAAGGGCAAAATTGCCACCTGCTTTCTTTTAAGGAGGGGGATTGAGCATGCACACTGCAAAGGCGCGCAGCCGCTGCCCCCGGGCAAAAGGGAGAATGCATGTTTCCTCCCCCTGCATACTCTATGAGAGAGGGGGTGCATCGGTGCGTCCAACGGACAGTGAGGAGGCGGGAAAAACGAAAAGATGGGCTGCGGGGCTTTTCTTTGCTCTGATTTTTTTGTATAATCATATTGGAGTTCTGTCGCAAGGGGAGACCAGCGCCAGGGCAGCCTGTGTCATGGAGCTGCACACGGGGCGCGTGCTCTTTGAAGCCGGCATGCACGACAGGCTGCCCATGGCTTCGACGACCAAGGTGATGACGGCGCTGCTGGCGCTGGAGCTGGGCGATCTGCAATCGGAGGTCGTCTGCTCGGAGAATGCGTTCGGCGTGCCGGGCACCTCAATCTATCTGACGCTGGGCGAGACGCTGACGCTGCACGACATGCTGCTGGGGCTGATGCTCGCCAGCGGCAATGACGCCGCGGTCGCCATCGCCGAGCACATCGGCGGGTCGGCTTCGCAGTTCGTCAGCCTGATGAACGCGCGGGCGCAGCAGATCGGCGCGCTGAACACGCACTTTGCCAATCCACACGGGCTGCCCGACGACGCGCACTTCACCACGGCATACGATCTTACGCTTATCGCGCGCGAGGCGATGGGCAACAGCGCGTTCCGCGAGCTGGTCTCCACGAAGACGGCGACGATCCCCTGGGCGGGACGCACGAGCAACCGCCAGCTGACCAACAAAAACCGCCTGCTGACCTCCTATCCGGGGGCCACGGGCGTCAAAACCGGCTACACCAGCCGCGCGGGGCGCTGCCTGGTCTTTGGCGCGCAGCAGGGCGGCATGGAGCTCATCGGCGTCGTGCTCTGCTGCGCGGACTGGTTTGACGAGGCCGAGCGGCTGCTGGACGCCTGCTTTGCCGACTACTCGATGGTGCATGTGCTCGGGCCGACGGAGCCGGCGGGCAGCATCGCCGTGACGGGCGGCAGGGCGGAGCAGGCGGACATGTGCCTGATGGGCGAGCTGAGCGCACCGCTTCGCGAGGGCGAGAGCGCGCAGGTGGTCTTCGATGTGCCGCAGAGCGTGGAGGCGCCTGTCTATCCCGGCATGCACCTGGGCACGGCGAAGCTCGTCGTGGGCGGCGAGGTGCTCGGGCAGTGCGAGGCGGTCGCCTGTGAGCGCGTCGACAGCCGGAAGCTGACGATGGATGTGCGCCGCGTGATGCGCGGCTGGATGCTGCCGTAAACATGCGGCATCAACAAGAATAAACACCGGATGGAGAGAGCCAATGAGACTTCAGAAATATATGGCCATGTGCGGCGTGGCCGCCAGGAGAAAATGCGAGGAGATCATTGCCAGCGGGCGCGTCGCCGTCAACGGGCAGACCGTCACGCAGATGGGCACGCAGGTGGAGGACGGCGACGAGGTGACGCTTGACGGGCGGCGCATTGTGCCGGAGGAGACGAAGCGCTACATCCTCTACCACAAGCCGGCGGGCGAGGTCACGACCGTCAGCGACGACAAGGGTCGAGAGACGGTCATGGACAGGTTTGCCGGCATTGAGCAGCGGCTCTATCCGGTCGGCCGGCTCGACTACGACAGCGAGGGCCTGCTGCTGCTGACCAACGATGGCGAGCTGGCCCAGCGGCTGACGCACCCGAGCTGCGAGGTGGATAAGGTGTACCTCGCGCGCGTGTCCGGCAATCCGACCAACGAGGAGATTGACCGCCTGCGCACTGAGCTGCAGGACATGAAATACAAGGCTCTCTCTACATCGAGCAAGCTAACCGAGAAATCGCGGCAGAGCCGGGTGCTGGAGATGCTGAAGAACAACAAGGACAGCGTGCTGAAAATTGCAGGACAGCCGCCGTATATAATAGAGGTGAAAGAATAGCGGGCTCTGTAGCCTGACGATGCAGAAAGGAAACAAGCAAATGAGCAAGTTCAACGAGAAAGATTCTATGCGGAGGTACCGTATCATCGCATGGGTGTTCGTCATATCATTCTTCGCGGTGGTTGTCAGAGCCACGTATATCATGACATTCAAACGAGACTACTGGACGCAGGTTGCAGACCGCCTGAAGGCGGACAGTGTACCCGTCGCTCCAGCACGCGGAAACATACTGAGCTGCGACTACAAACTGCTCGCGTCAAGCCTGCCCGAATACAAACTATACATAGACTTCAGGGCGATGGCGGAATCCAAGGCCGACACGCTGTGGGCAGAGAAGGAGGATTCCATCTGCTACGGACTGAGCCAGATCTTCCCGCAGAAGAGTGCGGAGGAATTCAGGCGCCATCTGCGGGAAGGCAGGGAGAAGACCTACACGAACAAGAAGGGCGAGACCTTCGTCGGCAGCCGACACTGGCCCATCTGGAGCAAGCGTGTCAGCTACTCTGTCTATGCCGAGGTGAAAGAGCTGCCTATCTTCCGCCTGGGGAAGAACAAGAGCGGCTTCCACTTCGAGAAGTTCAACGCACGCACCATGCCAAACGGCTCGCTCGCCTCGCGCACCATAGGACAGATGTACGGCGAGATAGATTCGGCACGCTTCGGACTTGAGCTATACTACGATTCTGTGCTGCGGGGAGAGAAAGGGCTTATCAACCGACGCAAGGTGCTCTCGAGATATCTCGACATCATGATAAAGGAACCCGTCGATGGGGCGGACATCGTCACAACTCTCGACGTCAACATACAGGACCTCGCAGAGAAAGCCGTCATCGACGAACTGAAGGAAATCAACGGCGAACTGGGTGTTGCCATCGTCATGGAGACGAAGACGGGCGACATAAAGGCGCTGGTCAATATGTCGCGCGTCAGCGACGGCAAAGGCGGATACACCTACCGCGAGGTGAAGAACAACGCCGTCTCCGACCTCGTGGAGCCAGGCTCCGTCTTCAAGACAGCATCAATCCTCGCAGCCCTCGAAGACGGCGTGATAGACACCACCGCACGCTACAACATCGAGACGGGCGGAGGCGTCTGGCCTATGTACGGCAGGGAGATGCGCGACCACAACTGGAGGCGAGGAGGCTACGGCACGCTGTCCGTCCCGGAGGTGCTGCACGTCAGCAGCAACATCGGCGTCAGCCGCCTCATTGACCGTGCCTACCACGACAAGCCGGAGAAATTCGTAGAACGCATACACAGCCTCGGCCTCGGCATTGACTTCGACCTCCCTTTCATCGGCTCGCAGAAACATGCAATAGTGCGTATGCCGAAGCGGGCGAAGAACGGACAGTACATCAACTGGTCGAAGACAACACTGCCATGGATGTCGATAGGATACGAGACGCAGATTCCGCCTATATTCACCGTAGCCTTCTACAACGCCATTGCCAACAACGGACGGTTCATGCAGCCGCGCTTCGTAAAGGAGATACAGAAAGACGGCGTGACGGTGAAGACATACGACCCCGTATGCCTCATAGAGAAAATCTGCCACGACGAGCCGCTGCACAAGATACAGGCGATTCTCGAAGGAGTGGTGTCGAGAGGACTGGGAAAGAAAGCGGGCAGCAAATCGTTCAAAGTGGCGGGAAAGACCGGCACGGCGCAGATTGCAGACGAAAACGGGTCGTACAAGTCGGGAACCGTAAGATAC
>SFHU01000078.1 GCA_004555535.1 Clostridiales bacterium | reverse complement strand
CAGAAGAATTGCTTCTTGGAATGTTTAGAATCAGTCTGACAGCCCAGTTTTTGATGGAAAGGAGCGGTTTGCGATGATCAGGCTGTTTGAAGCGATGCTTGGCGCCCTGCGCGGCGGACGCGACGCCGTGCTCTGCACGATCCTGGCCTCCTCCGGCTCCTCGCCGCGCGGCGCGGGTAGCCGGATGGCCGTCTTTGAAACGGGAGAGACGATGGGCACCGTCGGCGGCGGGGCGGTCGAGCTGGAGGCTGTCAGGCAGGCGCGGACGCTGTTTGTCTCCCGCCAGAGCGTCGTCAGGGGCTTTGAGCTGGCGAGGTCGGAGGTCGAGGATATCGGCATGGTCTGCGGCGGGAGCGTGACCATCTACTATCAGTTCTTTGACCATGCGGACACGCGGTCCTGCGAGGTGCTTTCGCGGCTGGTGGAGGTGCTTGGCGGCCAGACGAACGCCTGGCTGCTCTACGCCATCGCGCAGGGCGCGCTCAGCCAGATGGGCCTGTACGACGAGGAGCGCGGCATGCAGTTCTTTGACGCGCTGACGGAGGAAGCGCTCAGGCCGATGCTCAGCACGCGCGCCGTCTACGAGAGCGGGGAGCCGATTTACTATGTCGAGCCGATCGTGCGCCGCGGGTGCGTTTATATCTTCGGAGGCGGCCATGTCGGCGAGGCGCTCTGCCCCGTGCTCAGCAAGGTCGATTTTAGCGTGACCATGTTCGACAACAGGCAGCGCGTGGCGCAGCCGGAGGTCTTCCCGCAGGCGCAGCAGGTGGTTTTGGGCGACTATACCCGCATCGGAGATTTCCTCACGCTGACGCAGGACGACTATGCGGTCGTCATGACGCCCGGGCATCAGTCGGATTTCGAGGTGCTCGAGCAGGTGCTGCGCACGCCCGCAACCTACATCGGCTGCATCGGCAGCAGCAGGAAGGTGGCGGCGGTCAAGGCGAGGCTGATGGCGGCGGGCATCTCCGAGGCGGATACCGCGAGGCTGCATTCACCCATCGGCCTGTCCATCGGCGCGCAGACGCCGGACGAGATCGCGATTTCCATCGCCGCGGAGATGATCGCGCACAGGGCGAGGAGGCGGGCATGACGCATCTGCTTTTGACGGGCGAGGTGCAGGTGGGCAAGAGCACGCTCATCCGCCGCCTGCTTGAGGCGCATCCCGGCTGGCGCGTCGGCGGCTTTCAGACCGTGACGCGCTGGGCAGGGCGGCAGGGCAGCGTGCACATAATTCCGGCGTGCGCGGGGCAGGAGGCCTGCACGGCGGACAACTGCGTGGGGCTTCGCGATCTGGACGTCAAGAGGCCCGTCAGTTATCCGGAGGTGTTTGACCGGGTCGGGCCGGGGCTGCTGCGCCCGGAAGGCGCTGACCTGCTGCTCATGGACGAGCTGGGCACGATGGAGCGGCAGTCGCCGGCCTTCTGCGGCGCCGTGCTGCGCGCGCTTGACAGCGGTGTGCCGGTGCTGGGCGTCATCAAGCCCAGAAGCAGCGATCTGCTGGACACCGTCCGGGCGCATCCGCGGGTGAAGGTGGTGACAGTGACGCGCGAAAACAGGGAGGTGCTTCTTGAAACCCTGGAGAGATGGGCCTCGGAGGACACAGCCCTTGGAATTTGAAATGCATGGAAATCGCCCCGCAGGCATACAGTCTGCGGGGTGATTGCATGTTGGAGCAGCTGGTTTTCTTCTTTCTTCAGGATGCGCTGTTTCTGTTGGGCTATCTGACCCGGGGCAGCGCGTTCCCCAAGCCGCTTGACCGGGAGCAGGAGGCGGAAATGCTCCGCCGGATGGCGCAGGGCGACCGGGAGGCGCGCGAGACGCTGATTGAGCACAACCTCCGCCTCGCGGCGCACATTGCGCGCAAATACACGGTGCCGGGCTGTGACCAGGACGACCTCGTCTCCATCGGCACGGTCGGGCTGATCAAGGGCGTGAACACCTTCAAGCCGGAATCCGGGACGCAGCTGAGCACATATTGCGCGCGGTGCATTGAAAATCCGATGCTCTCCTCTGGGTAACGCGCGGACGATACGGCTCATGAGGATTCCGCCATGCGGATGAGCGCGTCGATGAGCGCGAGCTTTTGCCGGGAGGAGCAGTTCAAAGCCCGGATGTATCCGATGGCAGCGTCGGCGTGTGCGGCAGATGCGCGCGCCCGAAGCTCGCGCTGTCCCTCCGGAGTCCGGGGCGGGTGGACGACGATGCGGATGGGTTTTGGCGCCGTGATGGGGCAACACCTCCCGAATGCTCCAGAATATGGCGTCCAGCTTGTCCGGCATGACGGATGAGGGAACGCTGTGCCCGGAGCACGCAGGGCGATGAGCGTCATCCGATGGAGGCGAGGTGAATGGCGGTGAAGGGGAAAATCACCCGCGTCGCGATCTATTCCCGCAAGTCAAAGTTCACGGGCAAGGGAGAGAGCATCGGCAATCAGGTGGAGCTGTGCCGGGAGTTTGTCCGGGGACACTTTGCCGGCGTCCGGGAGACGGACATACTCGTCTATGAGGACGAGGGATTCTCGGGCGGCAATCTGGAGCGCCCGGGCTTCAAGCAGATGATGAAGGCGGCCAGGGCACACGGGTTTGACGCGATTGTCGTCTACCGTCTTGACCGGATCAGCCGCAATATCAGCGATTTTTCGACGCTCATCGAGGAGCTGGGCCGGCTGGGCGTCGCATTCATCTCGATCCGGGAACAGTTTGACACGGCGTCCCCGATGGGCCGGGCCATGATGTACATCGCCTCCGTGTTTTCCCAGCTGGAGCGCGAAACCATCGCCGAACGCATCCGCGACAACATGCACGAGCTGGCCAAGACGGGCCGGTGGCTGGGCGGCATTACACCGACGGGCTATGCCTCCGAAAGCGTGAAGACCGTGACCGTCGATGGGAAGACGAAGAAGGCCTGCAAGCTGAAACTTGTCGAGGAGGAGGCTCGGACTGTCCGGCTGGTCTATGAGCTGTTCCTCCGGACGCGCTCGCTGTCCTCCACGGAGGCGGGCCTCATGGCGCGCGGCGTGAGGACCAAGAACGGGCGGCAGTTCAGCCGCTTCTCCATCAAGGCGATGCTGCAGAATCCGGTGTATCTCGTGGCGGACGAGGCGGCATACGACTACTTTCTCGGCCTTAAAGCGGACGTCTTTTCGGAGCGCGCTGCCTTTGACGGCAGCCACGGCGTCATGGCCTACAACCGGACGGAGCAGAGCAAGGGAAAGCCGACCGTCTTTCTGCCTGTGGAGGAATGGATCATCGCGGTCGGCGCCCATGCTGGCCTGATCCCGTCGCGGGAGTGGCTGGAGGCGCAGCGGCTGCTCGGGCAGAACCGGTGCAGGGCATTCCGCAGACCGCGCAGCAATGAGGCGCTGCTGACGGGCGTGCTCTTCTGCGCGTGCGGCAGCCGAATGTATCCCAAGGTCTCCAGACGTCCTGACGGGCGAGGAGGATTTCAATACACCTACGTCTGCAAGATGAAGGAGCGGAGCAGGAAGGCCATGTGCAGCCGCGGCAATGTTCGCGGGGATGCGCTGGATCATGCGGTCATCATCGAGCTCCAGAAGCTCGGGGAGGACAGGGATGTTTTTCTTGCGCGGCTGGAGGAGAGCAGGCGGTTTTACGCCGGCGCCCGGGAGGAGGCAGGCCGTGAGCTGGCGGGCCTTCGGGAGGAGGCGGCCCGGATGGACAGGAAGCTGGCGGCGCTGGTCGATTCTCTGGCCGACGTGACGGAGAACGTTGCCCGCAGGCAGATCGGCGAGCGCATCGCGGCACTGGGACGCGAGCGGGAGGCGCTGGCGCTTCGCATCGGGGAAAAGGAGAAGGAGGAGCACAGGCGCGAGCTGAGCGAGGATGCGCTTGACGGGCTGCGTGGACAGCTGGGCATGTTCGCCGCGAGCCTGAATGCGTCCGATGTCGTGCAGCGGCGCGCGGCGGTGTGCATGCTGGTGCGCAGGATTGTCTGGGATGGGGATCAGGCACAGATTTACCTCTTTGGCACAGAGGAGGACACGGAGCCGGATGAACTTCTGCCGACAGGGACAGAGGAATCGGAGCCCCGCGAGATAAGCGGGCACGGAAGCTGTGTACAGGAAGAAGGTTCTGCTTCAGGGAAACAGACTTCAGACACAAAACCAGGCCAGAAGGAGAAGAAGCGGAAGGAAGAGCGGTTTGTGAAGGAGAAATAATATTATACATAATACCTGAGAGGAGAGATCTGCATGTTGGAGACAGGTGTAAAGGCCCCCGATTTTACCCTTTTGGACCAGAAAGGGAACGAGGTGTCACTGTCCGGCTTCCTGGGGAAAAAGGTCGTTCTGTATTTCTATCCGAAGGACAACACGCCCGGCTGTACCCGCCAGGCCTGTGCGTTTGCAGGCAGTTATGAGGCATTCAAAGCGATTGACGCCGTTGTGATCGGAGTGAGCAGGGATTCGGTGGCCTCGCATGCCAGATTTGCGGAAAAGTATGGTTTGCCGTTCATCCTGCTCTCCGATCCGGAGCTGCAGGCCATTCAGGCGTATGACGTCTGGAAGGAAAAGAAGCTCTATGGCAAGGTCAACATGGGCGTTGTCCGCACGACGGTGATCATCGACGAGCAGGGCAGGGTGGAAAAGGTGATGTCCAGAGTCAAGCCGGATACCAATGCGGCGGAGGTTCTCGCCTTTCTGACGGGAGAAGGATGAGCGGCACGGCCTGTTTTCAGGTCAGCAGACGACACTATGCGGAGGTGCAGAGGATTGTACATCGGACACCGCAGAGAAGATGGGGCTATTCAGGCGCTTGAGGCGCACCTCAGGGGCGTGGCAGAGCGCGCAGGGCGCTTTGCAGAGGGCTTTGGCGCGGGCGGCCATGCCTATCGGACGGGCCTCTTGCACGACATCGGCAAATACGCGCCGGATGTGCAGCGAAGGATGGCGGATCCGGAGCACACGGCCAAAGTGAATCACACCTCCGCAGGGGCTATTGCGGCATGCGATCTCAGGGATCTGTATGCCGCTTTTGCCATCGCGGGGCATCATGGCGGACTGAGCGACCTGGGCGCCCGGACGAGCCTGCCGCGGGATGGGACGCTGCAGGGAAAGCTCAAATACAAGCCGCAGGACTATTCGGCCTACAGGGACGAGATACAGCCGGAGACCTCTGCCGCACCTCCGGCGTGGGTCGGTCCGGATGCGCTGTCGGCCAGCTTCTATACGCGGATGCTCTTTTCCTGTCTGGTTGACGCGGACTTCCTCGACACGGAGGCCTTCATGCAGCCGCAGGGGGTGCGCCGGGAGGGCGGGGAGAGTATGCGCGTCCTGCTGGACAGGCTCAGCGCGTATATCGCGCCGTGGTTCCCGGCCCGGAATGAAATCAACGGGAAGCGGTGCGAAATCCTGAGCCGGTGCATGGAGATGGGCGCCGGTGAAAAGGGGCTGTATACGCTGACCGTGCCCACAGGCGGCGGAAAAACGGTCGCCTCCCTGGCCTTCGCACTCCGGCATGCCGTGGAGCACGGCTGTTCCCGCATCGTCTATGTCGTGCCCTATACGAGCATCATCGAGCAGAATGCGGCTGTTTTCGCAGACATTCTCGGCGAAGAAAATGTGCTGGAGCATCATTCCGGCGTCGATTATGACGAGGATGATCTGGACGACACTGCCGCGCTTCGCTCCATCAAAAAGCGGCTGGCGACGGAAAACTGGGATGCGCCCGTCGTGGTGACGACGGCGGTACAGTTCTTTGAATCGCTGTATGCGTCCGCGACGAGCAGGTGCAGAAAGCTGCACAACCTGGCGGGAAGCGTGATCATTCTGGATGAGGCGCAGATGCTGCCGCTGAATGATCTGACGCCCTGCGTGTATGCCATCGCGGAGCTGGTTCGCCATTACGGCGCGACAGCGGTGCTGTGCACGGCGACACAGCCTGCGCTGGACGGGCTGTTTCACGATTGTGCGCCTGGGCTGCGCATCACGGAGATCATGCAGCAGCCGCAGGAGCTGTATCAGTTTTTCAGGCGCGTCACCTTCCGCCAGGAGGGACTTCTGCAGGAGGAGGCGCTGGCCCGCTCCATCGCGGGAGAGGAGCAGGTGCTCTGCATCGTCAACACGCGCAGGCGGGCGCGGGAAATCTATGACCGGCTGCCGGAGGAGGGACGCTTCCATCTGTCCACGATGATGACGCCCAACGACCGCAAGGCGGCGATCCGGCAGATCCGGGAGAGGCTCGCGCAGGGAAAGCCGTGCCGCGCGGTCTCCACCAGCCTGATTGAGGCGGGCGTCGACGTCGATTTCCCGGCTGTATGGCGGGAAGAGGCGGGGCTGGACAGTATTCTGCAGGCGGCGGGGCGCTGCAACCGGGAGGGCAGACGGAGCAGGGAAGACAGCATCGTTCATATCTTCAGTGCGGAAAACACGCCGCAGAAGCATGTGGCCAAGCAGGTTCAGGCGCTGCACTTCGCGCAGGACGAGGAGGCGGAGATCGACAGCCTCCGCTCGATTCGGCTGTATTCGCAGTATCTCCTTCATTCAAAGGGGAAAGCCCTGGACAGCAAGGACATCCTGCCCGCCTGCGCGCGCTTTGAGCTGCGCACCGTAGCGGAGAAGTTCAGAATCATCGAGGAAGACACGGTGCCGGTGTATATCCCGACGACGGAAAACGCGGCCCTTCTTGATGGCCTGCGCGCGGGCGGCTATACGAGAAAAACCCTCCGCCGGCTGCAGCGGGACAGCGTGAACGTATACAGAAAGGATGCACAAAGCCTGCTGGGAACGGGCGCAGCCCTCCAAACTGACGACGGTTTTCTTATCCTCACGGACGTGGGAAGCTACGATGCCCAGCGGGGACTGCTGATCCACGACGAGCCCGGTCAAGGTATATTCCTGTAATATATTGACAAATTACCTTTGTTATGCTATTCTTGTATGGGAATAAATGTTCTTATTATTTAGGGGAAGGAGAGTGTGGGTTTGTCCATCAGGATGGAGGTCTGGGGCGACTATGCGTGCTTTACGCGACCTGAGATGAAGGTGGAGCGTGTCTCCTACGATGTGCCGACGCCCAGTGCGGCGCGGGGCATGGTGGAAGCTGTCTATTTTCATCCCGGGCTCGCCTGGAAAATCGACAGGATTTATGTGCTCTCGCCCATCGTATTCACCAATCTTCGGCGAAACGAGATGAAGAGCAAGATCCCGGCGGCAACCGTGCGCACGGCGATGACCGGCGGACAGACGCCACTGTATCTGGCGGCCTCCGAGGAGATACAGCAGCGTGCGGCGATGATGCTCAGGAATGTGCACTATGTGATCGAGGCCCATTTTGACATGACGGACAAGGCCAACGCCAGCGACAATCCGGGCAAATTCCAGGATATCGTCAAGCGAAGGCTGAGAAAAGGCGCGTGTTATAGCCAGCCCTATCTGGGAACGCGCGAATGCACGGCGCATTTCGGGCTGTGGGAGGGCGGAGAGATTCCGGCCATTCCGGAGACGCGGGACTTGGGCTACATGCTCTATGACATGGATTACAGCGATCCCGGGAACATCCAGCCGATGTTTTTTAGGGCCCGGATGGAGCAGGGCGTGATCGATCTGCGCGATTGCGAGGTGGTTCGATGATCCTGCAGGCGCTGGTAAACCACTATGAACAGCTGGCTGCCAAGGGAAGGCTTGAAACGACGGGCTGGCAGAACGCGAAGGTTTCCTTTGCCCTGAGGCTGGATGCAAACGGGGAGCTGAGGACGATTGAGGATATCAGGGAGGAGACGCAGCGGGGAAAGAAGAGCGTCTGGGTTCCCCAGGTTCTGCAGGTTCCGGAGCAGGTGAAGCGCTCCAGCGGCGTCTCTTCCAACTTCCTCTGCGACAATGCCGCGTACATGCTGGGCGTGGACAGCAAGGGAAAGCCGGAGCGTGCCAGAACGTGCTTTGAAGCCTGCGCGCACCGGCACCATGAGATCTTGGACGGCGTATCGCATCCTGCTGCCAGGGCGATCCTTCGTTTTTTTGACACGTGGGATGCAGCCCGGGCGGCAGAGCATCCGCTCGTTGTGCCGCTGCTCAAGGAGCTTGCGGCCGCCAATCTGGTCTTTCAGTTCGGGCTTGACTATGCGCACGAGGTGCCGGAGATCCGCTCGGCCTGGCAGAGGGCGTATGACACGGCGCCGGAGGGCGCGCAGACGATGCGCTGCCTGGTGACGGGGGAGATGACAGAGATTGCTCGGCTGCACCCGTCCATCAAGGGGGTGCAGGATGCGTCGACGATGGGCGCGTCTCTGGTCTCGTTCAATGCCTCCGCGTTTGAATCCTACGCGCATGACGGCGGGCAGGGACTCAACGCGCCGGTCGGCAAATACGCGGCGTTTGCCTATGGCGCAGCGCTCAATCATCTGCTCGCCGACCGGGATCACCGCATGCATCTGGGCGATATGACGATCGTCTTCTGGGCAGAGGACGCCGAGGAAGCCTATGCCGATCTGTTTTCGGCGATGCTGGGCAACGACCAGCGCATGGAAAACCGGGATTTGCTGGATGTGATGCGCAAGCTGGCAACCGGGCAGCGCGTGAACTGGGAGAATGTGCCGCTCCATCCGGAAAACAGCTTTTACATTCTGGGGCTTGCGCCCAATTCGGCCCGGCTTTCCGTGCGGTTCTTTTTGAGGGACAGCTTTGGCGCCTTTGCCGCACGCATGACGGCGCATCATCAACGCATGGAAATTGTGCGTCCTCGAAACGACCCCTGGGAGACGATCCCGGTCTTTATGATGCTTCGGGAGACAGTCAACCCCAATGCAAGCAGCAAGGATGCCTCGCCACGGCTGGCGGGCGAGGTACTGCGTGCGATTTTAGGCGGAGGGCGCTATCCCTCGACGCTGTACCAGCAGGTTGAGCTGCGGATCCGTGCAGAGCATGAGGTGACGCGCGGAAAGGCAGCGATCATCAAGGCATATCTGCTAAAAAACACGCCGGAAGGCGCGATGAAAGACATTGTTTCGGAGGTGGCACAAGTGAAGCTCAATGAGGAAACCCGGTATGCGCCGTATGTGCTGGGCAGGATGTTCGCCGTGCTGGAGGGCATTCAGGAGGCGGCCAATCCCGGCATCAATACGACCATCCGGGACAGGTATTTCAACTCCGCCTGCTGCACACCGGCTGTCGTTTTCCCGGTGCTGATCCGCCTGGCGCAGGCACATCTGAAAAAGATGGACGGGGGCCTGAGCGCGTACATGAACAGGCAGCTGCAGGCGCTCATGGGCATGCTTGACGAGGCGTATCCCGGCAGGCTGAATCTGAGCGATCAGGGCATTTTCCAGCTGGGATACTATCATCAGAGACAGAAGCGCTATGAAAAGAAGGAGGAAAAGAACAATGGCTGAGGTCATCAAAAACCGGTATGACTTTGTGATTCTCTTTGACGTGGAAAACGGAAATCCGAACGGCGATCCGGATGCGGGCAACATGCCCCGTATCGATCCGGAGACGGGCCTTGGCCTGGTCACGGACGTCTGTCTCAAACGCAAGATTCGCAACTATGTGGAGATGGTCAAGGGGGATTTGCCGGGCGACGACAGCGACGCCAGGGAAGATGAACAGGGCTATCAAATCTACATCAAGGAGAATGTGCCGCTGAACCGGAGCGACGCGCGGGCGTTTGAGTACCTGGGCGTGACGGATATCAAGAAAGCGAAGAAGGACGACCCGGAGATTGACCGCAAGGTTCGGGACTTCATGTGCCGGAATTTCTATGACATCCGCACGTTCGGGGCAGTGATGACCACGTTTGTCAAGGCGGCGCTCAACTGCGGACAGGTGCGTGGCCCCGTGCAGCTGGGCTTTGCGCGCAGCGTCGATCCCATCGTTCCCCAGGAGGTGACCATCACGCGCGTTGCCATCACGACGGAGGCGGACGCGGAGCGCAAGGGGACGGAGATGGGCCGGAAATATATCGTTCCCTACGGCCTGTATCGTGCGGAGGGCTTTGTCTCTGCCAACCTGGCGCGCAAGACGACGGGCTTTTCCGAGGAGGATCTGGCGCTGCTCTGGCAGGCGATCATTCACATGTTCGACGAGGATCGTTCCGCTGCGCGCGGCAAGATGGCCGTGCGTGAGCTGATCGTATTCAAGCACAGCGGAGAGCTCGGCGATGCGCCGGCATACAGGCTGTTCGACGCGGTGCAGGTGAAGAAGACCGTGGATGTGCCCAGGCGCTATCAGGATTATGAGGTGAAGGTGGACGAGGCGGCCATTCCGGAGGGCGTGACCTGCACGCGGATGATCTGATGGCGGAGCGCGACATGCTGATGCTCTCCGGACTGCAGCATTTTGCCTTTTGCCGCAGGCAGTGGGCCCTGATCCATGTGGAGCAGCAGTGGCAGGAAAACCTGCATACCGCCGAGGGACAGGTGTTTCACCGGCGCGCGCACGATGAGCAGCAGACCGAGGTCCGCGGGGATACGATCATTGTGCGCGGGCTGCGGGTACAGTCGGAGCGGCTGGGCGTCTCCGGCATCTGCGATGTGGTCGAGTTTCACAGGGAGGAAAACGGCATCACACTTGCCGGACGCGAGGGGCATTTCCGCGTATACCCGGTGGAATACAAGAAGGGAGCGCCCAAGGAGCATCGGGCCGATGAGCTCCAGCTCTGCGCACAGGCGATGTGCCTGGAGGAAATGCTGCTGTGCAGCATCGGCGAGGGGAGCCTGTTCTACGGTGAGACGCGCCGCCGGACACGGGTGCCGTTCACCGATGAGCTGCGCGGGCTGACAGAGCAGATGATTGGGGAGATGCACCAGTATGACCAGCGCGGCTATACGCCGAAGGTCAGGCGGCACAAGGGCTGCAGCGCATGCTCTCTTCGAGAGATTTGCCTGCCGGGCCTGGAGAGGGTGCCGGAGGCGAGCGCATATCTCCGCGCCCATGTGCAGGAGGAGACGCCATGAGAAAGATGCTCAACACGCTTTTCGTCACATCGGAGGACGTCTATCTGGCGCTGGAAAACGAGAACGTCGTCGTGCTCTCAGGCGAAGAGAAGAAGGGCCAGTTTCCCCTGGTCATGCTGGAAGGAATCGTCACCTTCTCCTACAAGGGGGCAAGCCCCGCTCTGATGGGCGCATGTGCGAAGCGGGGGATCGGGCTGAGCTTTATGACGCACCATGGCCGCTTCCTTGCGCGCGTCTGCGGAGAGGAGCGCGGGAATGTGCTTTTGAGGAAAAAGCAGTACCGCATGTCGGATGACGAAGCACAAAGCTGCCGGATTGCGCGAAGCATGATCTTTGGCAAAGTATACAACAGTCGTTGGGTGCTGGAAAGGGCGATTCGCGATCATGCCATGCGCGTGGATGCGGAGGGGCTGAAGGCTGCCTCACAGGCGTTGGCTCAAAGCCTTGAGCCGATTCTGGAGCAGACGGATTTGGAGCTGCTGCGCGGTATCGAGGGGCAGAGCTCTGCGCTCTATTTCGGCCGGATCAATGACCTGATTCTCAACCAGAAGGACGTCTTTCACTTTGAAGGGCGAAACCGGCGGCCACCGATGGATCGCGTGAACGCACTGCTCTCCTTTGTCTATACGCTGCTGGGGAATGATTGCGCTGCTGCGCTGGAGGCCGTCGGCCTGGATGCGTATGTCGGCTTCCTCCATCGGGACAGGCCGGGCCGGATTTCTCTGGCCCTGGACCTGATGGAGGAGCTGCGGTCGGTGATGGCGGACCGGCTTGTGCTCACGATGATCAATACAAAGGCGATCCGTCGGGAGCACTTCGTGCGCCAGGAAAGCGGTGCGGTCTATCTGAACGAAGAGGGAAGAAAGGCCGTCCTGTCTGCATGGCAAAGCCGGAAACGCGAGGAGCTGACCCATCCATATCTAAAAGAAAAGATGGTTTGGGGACTGGTCCCATATGTTCAGGCGCTTCTCCTTGCCAGGACGCTGCGCGGGGATCTGGATGCCTATCCGCCGTTTTTATGGAAGTGAGAATATGCTGGTTCTGATTACTTATGATGTCAATACGATGGATGCAGACGGGAGGCGCCGTCTGAGACAGGTGGCAAAGAAATGCGTTGCTCACGGGCAGCGCGTGCAAAACTCCGTTTTTGAATGCCTGCTGGACGCGGCCCAATACAAGCTGCTGAAGGCGGAGCTGAGCGCATTGATTGATGAGCGCAAGGACAGCCTCCGCTTCTACGAGCTTGGAAATCATTATGCGTCCAAAGTGGAGCATGTGGGTGCGCGGGCTGCCTATGAACCCGAGGGCGTGCTCATGATTTGATGTGCGAACCCGAAGCTCCCATGGATTCCCGTGGGGCTTCGCACCACGAAAAAGGCGATTCCGGATGCGGGTTTTGCATATCCGAATACCGGATCACTGAAGTCTTTGTGAAAGAGATACAGAAAAACCGCTGGTTTTCTGCGCTCTTTCGCCGTCGCACCCCGCGAGGGGTGCGTGGATTGAAATGACAAATTGATGAACGTGCTGGAGACGACGGGCGAGGTCGCACCCCGCGAGGGGTGCGTGGATTGAAATTCCCGTCAACGATTTCCATGCTGCTGCCTCCAGTCGCACCCCGCGAGGGGTGCGTGGATTGAAATCGTGGACATACAAGACGGTCAAGCAAACCGTTACGGTCGCACCCCGCGAGGGGTGCGTGGATTGAAATTAGGGGAAAAAACAATCTGCGAAATCGTCGATAGTCGCACCCCGCGAGGGGTGCGTGGATTGAAATTACAACCTGAAGGGGCCAAAGGGCGATATAGGCCGTCGCACCCCGCGAGGGGTGCGTGGATTGAAATTACCCCTTTGGGATCATCTCCCCCGTCGGGGACGTCGCACCCCGCGAGGGGTGCGTGGATTGAAATGAGACAACACTTGGCGAGGATGTCCGGATGCTTTTGTCGCACCCCGCGAGGGGTGCGTGGATTGAAATCTTTTCTCGCTCGATCAAGGAAAGCCTCGACGAGTCGCACCCCGCGAGGGGTGCGTGGATTGAAATAGCCTGACCGTGGAGACGCTGGATGCCGGATATGGTCGCACCCCGCGAGGGGTGCGTGGATTGAAATGCCACCCAGTACAGATAGGCCGACCAGCATTCCCGTCGCACCCCGCGAGGGGTGCGTGGATTGAAATGAGCAGGCTGTCGATATAACCCTCGGCTTTGCTCCGTCGCACCCCGCGAGGGGTGCGTGGATTGAAATTGTGCTGATTAAAATGCTGTTTGGTTTTGCATGCCGTCGCACCCCGCGAGGGGTGCGTGGATTGAAATTTGCTGACGGGGACGTTGTCAAAACCGAGCTTTGGTCGCACCCCGCGAGGGGTGCGTGGATTGAAATCGGGCCGCAAGGAGAAAAGGGCGACACCGGCACGAGTCGCACCCCGCGAGGGGTGCGTGGATTGAAATAACAGCAAGTACAATCAGGAGGCAAAACGCTCCAGTCGCACCCCGCGAGGGGTGCGTGGATTGAAATACATTTACAACAGAAAGACTAACTATTAAAAGTCAAGCCCTTAAGGAGGTGTTCGAGCAATTTTTTAGACCAATTTTCTAGACCAACACCGCCGCCCTTGACAAACAGCAG
>SFHU01000174.1 GCA_004555535.1 Clostridiales bacterium | reverse complement strand
GTCCTGTGGAGCATGTGCGCCCAGCCTGCCGTGCGGCGGCTCGCGCAGTGGGGGAGTGCGCTATAATCCCTCTGGACACACTTCAACAGGAAAGGCAGGCACCCATGGGCACGCCCATCCTCGTTTTGCGCAACAAGCTGTACGAGCACCGCAGCAACCCCTCCACCAAGATGAAGGACATCGACCGCTGGCTGTTCAACATCAACATGCTCAGCTTCCAGATCACCGCGGAGCACCCGGGCTCCATCGCCTTGCCGGTGTACGAGAAGGCCACCAAGGACTGGAGCGACAACACAGCCCTGCGCCTCAACGAGAAGTCCACCCAAGAGGCCCTCGAGGTCTTCGAGAAATACTGCCCGCCCGCGCTCGACAAGGGGATCGCCGCGCTGGAGAAGCTGGTGCCCTCTGACGAGCGCGTGCTCGACGAGCACCGCCAGGTGCTCGAGGAGGCGCGCTCTGCCAACAGCTTCTACCGCAGCATCGCGGGGCTCTACGGGCAGGGCATGGCCGCCTATCGCGAGCTGCTGCCCCTGTGGATCGTCAAGGAGAGCTCGCCGCTGTTCGCGATGGACCTGTGGGAGGACGAGGAGAAGGTGCTCGACCTGGGAGACGCCCTCTACCAGGAGTTCCTCTCCGCCGGGTACCACCGCGAGGTCTGCGAGCGCTTCAACGAGCTGGTCTACAGCTGCTACAACTCCTATGCCGCCAAGTTCTTCGGCGCCACTGACGAGCAGCTGGCCCAGGCTGCCCAGCTCAAGGCGGCTCCGCTCGACGAGCTCTACCGCATCAAGCACTCCCAGGGCTACCGCGGCCTGCCCGCATGGCTCGAGCCCAAGGAGCAGCTCATCTGGAACCTCGTCGCCTGCGCCCTCTACGGGCCCGAGAACGCGCGCCCCCAGTACTTCTCGCATACCGAGGTCGCCGTGTCGACCGATGCGCTCAACGCGCTCAGCGCCGACCCGCGCCTGCGCCAGGGCAGCGGCACCGCCGTGCTCACGCGCATCCACGAGGGCGGCTCGACCGACATCGTGGCCACCGTCAACCTGGGCCGCGAGGGCGACGCCCCCCTCGAGGACTGCCTGGTCATGGTGCTCGGGCGCGAGTACCAGGGCGTGCCGGACGCCGCCGACCTGGGAGACGTGCCCGAGCATGTGAGCAACCACGCCGCCGAGGAGGACCACCGCCACCATTACGCGACCCTGCTCGACGCCGACAGCGCGCGCCACCTGGGCGTCTACATCATCGACGGCCAGCTGCTGCTCATCGACCTGGGCTCGAAGAACGGCTCGTTCATCCGCCGCGGCAAGGGCACGGGCGAGCGCTACCTGGTGATGCCCGGCCGCAGCAGCGGTCTGGTGGAGGCCTTCAAGGCGCGCGGCTACTCCTTCGAGGTGGCCACGCGCGTGGTGGCCATGCGCGGCGACCAGCTCTTCTTGGGCGCATCGCAGTTCGAGCTGCTGTAGGGTCGCCCGCCCGTACCCGCTGGGAGGGGCCGAAGCGCCCCCTGTGAGAGAGGAGAGGCAGTGCGGACTGCCACAGTAGACGCGGCGCCTGCGCTGCCCAACCGATTCGCCGCCTTGGAGGGCACCCCGGCCAACCCGGTGCTCAAGGGCCGCCGCGGCGTGTTCCGCGCCGAGGAGGGGGTCCAGCCCCTGGTCTCCTCTGGCGTCAAGCGCATCTACCGCGGCAGCTACGAGGCCTTCGACGGCATCGTCCACGATGCCATCGCGGTCGTCTTCTCGAAGGACCAGGCGCGCCGCTACGGCATGGAGACGGCAACGCTTGCGCGCAACGGCCTCATCGACGTGGGGCCGCGCGTTTTCGAGCTGCTCACCGGGCGCATCACGGAGGCGGACGCGCCCGACTCCCCGGTCATCATCGAGGAGGACGCCGGCATCTCGCTCGAGGACGCGATCTTTTGCGGGGCCGGCATCCCGGAGGTGGGCGGCCGCGTGCGCGGCAGCAAGGTGGCGCCGCACATCAGCGAGTCGACGGCCGACCTGCTCTCGCAGCTCACGGCCCTGAACAGCGGCGGCATGCAGCTCGCCGGTCTGAAGCCGCTCCACCCGCTGGGCACGCTCGAGCGCGCCAAGGAGAACGCCAAGATCATGTTCGACGTGCTGTGCCAAGCAGCCAACATGCACGAGAGGGGCATCTTCCACCGCGACCTGCGCGCGGCCAACGTCTGCGTGAAGCGCTACGGGCCCGACCCAGAGGACATCCGCGCCACCGTGATCGACTTCGAGATGTCGAGCGGCTTGGGCGACGGCGAGCCTGAGGCCCGCGCCAAGACCTACTACGACGCCCTCTTCCGCGACCTCCCGCAGTCGCTGGGCCTGGGGGCGGCAGCCGGGCAGGGGAGCGAGGAGCCCCACCTGAGCCGTGCGGAGATACTCGAGGGTAGGGGGCGCGCCGCCTCGCGCGCCGCGACGCTGCCCGCCGCCGGCGAGGGCGAGCGCCTGGCGCCCACGCCCCTGGAGGTCGACCTGGGCTACCTGGCCGCCCTGCGCTATGAGCTGTCCACCGGCCGCAGCATTACCACGGCGACGGGCCCCGAGCTGGCCGTGGGGGAGTGGCCCTTCGTTGCCTACGGGCCGGGCGGCAGCATCATCGCCCACAAGATCTGCCCGGAAGACGACATCATC
>SFHU01000077.1 GCA_004555535.1 Clostridiales bacterium | reverse complement strand
GACAACAGTACGTTTTGTGTTATAATAAAATTGATTACTCAGGATCACCCGGGCGTATTCGCTTTACGCATTTTCAGTCCGCTTGGCGTACAAAGCAGGTGGATTTTGAAACATATTATATGCATTTGAACAGAACGGAAGGAGGCGAAGACCAATGGGAAAGCTGAGAATCATCCCGCTGGGCGGCATTGGGGAGATCGGAAAGAACATGACGGCGTTTGAATACGGGGACGATATCGTCGTGGTCGACTGCGGCTCCGTCTTTCCGCGCCAGGATATGCTCGGCATCGATCTGGTCATTCCGGATGTCACATATCTGACCAACAACCGTGAGCGGCTTCGGGCCTATCTGATCACGCATGGCCACGAGGATCATATCGGCGCGCTGCCGTATGTCTTCCCGAACGCGCCTGCACCCATCTACGGCACGAAGCTGACCTGCGCGCTCATACGCGGAAAGCTGACGGAGCACAATATCTCAAGTGTCCAGTACAACGTCATCAAGCCGCTGGACACCGTGAGTATCGGCGCGTTCACGGTGCAGTTCATCAAGGTCAGCCATTCGATTGCGGGCGCGGTGGCGATGGCCATCACCTGCCCGGCGGGCACGGTCATCATGACGGGCGACTTCAAGATCGACTACACGCCCATTGACGGCGAAGTGACCGACCTCAATACGCTTGCCGCGTGGGGCACGCGGGGCGTGCTGGCACTGCTGGCGGATTCCACGAACATCGAGCGCGCGGGCTACACGATGAGCGAGCGCAAGATCGGGGAGACGTTCCACAGTCTCTTCAAGGACGCGACCGGGCGCATCATCATCGCGATGTTCGCCTCCAACCTGCACAGGATTCAGCAGGTGGTCGACAACTGTATCGAGTTCGGGCGCAAAATCTGCTTTGTCGGGCGCAGCATGGTCAACGTGACGCGGCTGGCGATGGAGATCGGCGAGCTCAAGATTCCGCAGGACGTCTACATCGAGATCGGAGATCTGGACTGCTATGACGACAACGAGATCGTCGTGCTGACCACGGGCAGCCAGGGCGAGCCGATGAGCGGCCTGACGCGCATGGCCAACAGCGAGCACCGCAAGCTGCAAATCCGCGAGGGCGACACGGTCATCATCTCCGCTTCGCCGATTCCCGGCAACGAGCTGATGGTCTCCCACATCATCGATCTGCTCTACAAGTGCGGCGCGACGGTCATCTACAACCGCATCGCCGACGTGCATGTTTCCGGCCATGCCTGCCAGGAGGAGCTCAAGCTCGTGCATACGCTGGTCAAGCCGAAATACTTCATCCCGGTGCACGGCGAGTACAGGATGCTGCACCGGCACGCGCAGATGGCGATGGAGCTGGGCATGCCGGAGGACAACGTCATCATCCTGGAGCTGGGGCAGGCGCTGGAGCTCTCCGACGACGAGGCGAGCATCACGGGCCCGATCCCGACCGGCTCGGTCATGGTCGACGGCCTGGGCGTGGGCGACGTGGGCAACGTCGTGCTGCGCGACCGCAAGCACCTCTCCCAGGACGGACTGATCATCGTCGTCGTCGGCGTGAGCCGGGAGACGGGCAAGCTGACCTCCGGTCCGGAGCTGATCTCCCGCGGATTCGTCTATGTGCGCGAGAACGAGGAGCTGATCTCCGGCGCGCGCAACGTCGCCCTGAGCGTGCTGGCGCGCTACGACCGCATCGAGCAGAGTGACTGGACCTCCATCAAGAACGGCATCAAGGACGAGATGCATACCTACCTCTTCAACCTGATCAAGCGCAACCCGATGATCCTGCCGATCATCATGGAAACATAAGATAAAAACCGGGCCGGCAAAGCAATTTCGCCGGTCTGTTTTGAGCATGATTTGCAAAACAGGGGGAGAATGACATGAACATTTACGATACGGCGCACGCGCTGGCCGCTGAGATCAGCAGGGAGCTGCGCGAGCGCGCGATGAGCGACGAGACGAACCGCCTGCTGCTGGAGGAATACAAGCGGCTGCAGGTGCGCCTGCAGATGAGCATGGTCGGCGCGGCGGGCGAGATGCCCGGCGAGGACATGCAGCGCTTCCAGCAGCTGGCCGCGCTGCTGTACATGAACAGCGACGTGCAGGCCTACCTGATGGCGGAGATGCAGATGCAGAAGGTGCTGGCGGACGTCTTCAAGATTCTGACGGACGCCGCGGGCGTGACGCTGGATATCCCCGACAAGAACTGATGGCAAATCGTGGAGGAATGAAGCTTGGCTAAGAAGAAAAAGCGCGCGAGGGAGCTTGACGAGCGGGAGCTGCACGAAAGCCGGCGCTACGGCTTTTTCTGGTATGACTGGATCTGGAAGCTGCTGCGGCCCGTGCTCGTGTTTGCCGCGTCGTTCGTGATCGTCTGCGGGCTGGTGTATACGCTCTACTGCAAGCTCGACGAGATGTTCTTCGCGCCCGTCGACGCGCAGGATGCGCAGACACAGTCCTTCTCCGTCGCCTCGGGCAGCTCGCTGTCCACGGTCGCGAAAAATCTGGAGGAAGCGGGGCTCATTCACAACCACACCGTCTTCAAATACATGGCCGACTTCATGGGCAAGGGCCAGGTGATCCAGAGCGGCGACTACGAGCTCAGCCGCGCCATGTCCGCGACGGAGATCCTCGACCAGCTCGTCTCCGGCGACGGCAAGCCGCTGACCACGACCATCACGATCATCCCCGGATGGACGGTGGAGGATGTCGCGCAGTACCTGAAGGAAAAGGGCGTCCTCTCGGACACGGAGGAATTCCTCTCGCTGTGCCGCAGCGGCGAGAGCTACAGCGGCTACTACTTCATCGAGGAGATCCTCGCGCAGGACGACGCGGGCAGCCGCCGCTACGCGCTGGAGGGCTATCTCTCGCCCAACACCTACGAGATCTACACCAGTTCGAGCGCGGACACGATCATCAAGCGCCTGCTTTCCCAGACGGAGGCGGCCTATCTGCTTGGCTATGACGAGCGGGCGCAGGAGCTGGGCATGACGATGGACGAGGTCTTCACGCTGGCCTCGATGATCGAGAAGGAGGCCAAGACGGCCGATTTCGCCAAGGTCAGCGCGGTGTTCCACAACCGGCTCAAAAAGGGCATGACGCTGGGCTCAGACGTGACGGTCAAATACGTCTCCGGCTCGCAGAAGATGGTGCTCAGCGACAGCGACCTGGCGGTCGACTCGGCCTATAACACCTACACGCGCACGGGGCTGCCTGTCGGCCCGATCTGCAACCCGTCGATGGACGCGGTCGTCGCCGCGCTCTATCCGGACGAGCAGTATGTCGCGCAGAAGTACCTGTATTTCTGCTCGACCGACCCGGATTCCGGCGAGCTGCACTTCTCCAAGACGCTGGAGGAGCACAACGCAGCGGTGGCGATGTACAGGCCGCTGTGGGAGGAATACGACAGAAGCAGAGGGCTGACCGATGAATGACATGCCGGCGCTGCTCGCTCCGGCGGGCAGCACAAGGCCCTTTTTGACGGCGCTGCGCTTCGGCGCGGACGCCGTTTATTGTGGGGCGAAGCAATACGGCCTGCGCGCGCAGGCGGACAATTTTGACGGGCAGGCGCTTGCCGACATGACGGCGCTGGCGCACGCCGCGGGGGCGCAGGTCAACCTGACGCTCAATATCTTCGCCGCCGACGGCGACCTGCCGGGCATGGTCCGCGCGGCGCGGGAGGCCAGGGAGGCAGGCGTCGACGCCGTAATCGTTTCCGATCTGGGCGCGATTGCACGCATCGCCCGGGAGGCGCCGGGCCTTGCGATTCACGTCAGCACGCAGGCGAACACGACAAACAGCGAGAGCGCGCGGGTGTATCGCGCGATGGGCGCGAGCCGCGTTGTGCTGGCGCGGGAGCTGACGCTTGAGCAGATCGAGCGCATGGCGCAGGAGCTGCGCGGCGAGATCGAACTGGAGACGTTCATCCACGGCGCGATGTGCATGTCCTATTCCGGACGCTGCATGCTCTCGAGCTTTTTAAACGGGCGCAGCGCCAACCGCGGCGCGTGCAGCCAGCCCTGCCGCTGGAGCTATGCGCTTGAGGAGCGCTCGCGTCCGGGCGAATATCTGCCCATCGAGGAGGACGGGCGCGGCACGGCGATCCTCTCCAGCCGCGACCTGTGCATGCTTAAGCATCTGCCGCGGCTGATGGAGAGCGGCGTCGCCTGCTTCAAGATCGAAGGGCGGATGAAGAACGAGCTCTATGTCGGCACGGTCGTCGGCGCGTACCGCCGGGCGATGGACGCCTATGCGCGCGATCCGAAGGAATTTGAGGAAAAGAAGCACAGCCTGCGCGCGGAGCTCGACAAAATCAGCCACAGAACCTACGACACGGGCTTCTATTTCGGGCAGCCCGAGGTCTGCGGCGAGGCTGTGGGCACGGAGCAGGCGGCCGAATACATGGGCTATGTCCTCGACGCGTCGGGCGGCGAAGCGCTTGTAGAGATGAAAAACCGCTTTTTCGTCGGCGACGAGCTGGAAACGGTCACGCCGGCGGGCAGCGAAACGCTCATGGTGGAGGACATCACCGTCGAGGGCACGGGCGAGCACATCCGCGCGGCGAACGTGCCGGGGCAGCGGGTGCGCGTGCCCTGCGGGGAAAAGCTGCACGCGGGCGACATGCTCCGCGGGCCTGTGCGCAACCGAAGGAACTGCTGACGCCAGCGTGGAGAGCGGCGGAAAACACACGAAGGAGGGCGCGCCATGGAGGTTATCGAGGCCTTTGCCGATGAGACGGTCTTTCGCAACGACGAAAACGGCTATACGGTGCTGATCGTCAGGACGGGGCGCACGCGCGTCTCCGCTGTGGGCATCCTGCCGCCAGTCGCGTCGGGGGAAAAGCTGCGCATCACGGGCGAATGGGTCGAGCACCCCGTCTATGGGCGGCAGATCAAGGTGCACAGCTGCGAGATCGAGAAGCCGACGACGCTCTCGGGCATCGAAAAATACCTCTCCAGCGGGATGATCCGCGGCATCGGCCCGGCGACGGCCAAGCTGCTGGTTAAGGCCTTCGGCGAGAAGACGCTCGACGTGCTCTATGCCGAGCCGGAGCGGCTGCTCGAGGTGCCGGGCATCGGCGAAAAGCGCGCCAGAATGATTCAGGAGAGCTACGCCGAGCAGGCGCAGCAGCGAGAGGCGATGCTCTTTTTGCAGAGCTATGGCATCACGCCGGCGCTCGCGGTGAAGATCTTCAAGCAATACGGGGAAAATGTCAAGCAGGTCGTCATGAAGAACCCCTACCGGCTCGTCGAGGACATCGAGGGCGTCGGCTTCAAAACTGCCGACCGCATCGCCGCGTCCCTGGGCGTGGAGCGGGACAGCGAATACCGACTGAGCGCGGGCATCAAATACGCGCTCTCCGAGGCGACGGGCAGCGCGGGACACTGCTACCTGCCGCGGCCGGAGCTCTGTGAGACGGCGAGGCGCCTGCTGGGCAACGACGAGGACGCGATCGAGCGGATGATCGACAGCCTGATTCTCGACCATCAGCTCACGGCGCAGATCCTGCCGCGCGAGGACGGCGAGGCGGAGGTGGCCGTCTATCTGCCGCAGACCTACCGCGCGGAATGCGAGGTCGCGCGGCGGCTGCGGGAGATGCTCGATGCGATGCCCGCGAGCATGACCGACGACCTGACGGCGCAGCTGGACGAGATCGAGCGCATGGAGGGCATCACGCTGCACCCCCAGCAGCGGCTGGCGATCGAGACGGCCGTCAAAAGCGGCATGACCGTCATCACCGGCGGCCCGGGCACGGGCAAGACGACGATCATCAAGTGCATCATCCGACTGCTGAGCGTCGGCGGGGAGATCGCGCTGGCTGCGCCGACGGGACGCGCCGCCAAGCGCATGAGCGAGGCCTGCGGCATGGAGGCCAAAACGCTGCACCGCCTGCTCGAGTACGGCGGCGAGGAGGGCGACTTCGCCCGCACGCAGGACAACCCGCTGGAGCTGGATACGCTGATCGTCGACGAGATGTCGATGGTCGACATCTTCCTGATGCGCTCGATGCTGCGCGCGCTCGTGCCGGGCACGCGGCTGATCATGGTCGGCGACGCGGATCAGCTGCCCAGCGTCGGCGCGGGCAACGTGCTGCGGGACATCCTGGACAGCGGCGCCGTGCCCTCCGTGCGGCTGACGGAGATCTTCAGGCAGGACGAAAAGAGCATGATCGTCTACAACGCGCACAGGATCAACCACGGCGAAGCGCCCCGGCTCAACGCGAAGGGGAGCGACTTCTTCTTTGAGCGCGCGAGCTCCCCGGCGGACGCGGCCGCGCGGATCGTGGAGCTGTGCGCCGTGCGGCTGCCGAACTTCCTGGGGCTGGATCCCGTGCGGCAGATGCAGGTGCTCTCGCCGACGAAGAAGGGCGACTGCGGCGTCTATGCGCTCAACCAGATGCTGCAATCGCGCTTCAACCCGTCCGCCCCGGGCAAGCAGGAGCGCACGCGCGGGGACACAACCTTCCGCGAGGGCGACAAGGTCATGCAGACGCGCAACAACTATCAGCTCGAATGGCAGAAGGAGGGCGTCTTCGGCTGGGAGAAGGGGCAGGGCGTCTTCAACGGGGATATCGGTTTCGTCAGCGGGATCGACGCGCAGGAGCGCACGATCACCGTGCGCTTTGACGACGACCGCGAGGCGACCTATGAGGGCGGGGACATCGACGATCTCGAGCTGGCCTACTGCATCTCCGTCCACAAGAGCCAGGGCAGCGAGTTTCCGGTCGTCGTGATGCCCGCCGTTGGCGGTCCGCCAATGCTGCTGACGCGCAACCTGCTCTACACCGCCGTGACGAGGGCGCGCAGGATGGTCATGCTCGTCGGGCGGGAGGCGGCCATCGAGCAGATGATCGCCAACGCCAACATCCGCCGCCGCTACAGCGCGCTACGCTGGCGGCTCGAGCAGGTGAGCAGCCTGTGAAGGGGATCAGGAGGCTGCTGAGCGCAGCGGAGGACTGGATCTTTCCGCAGGAGGTCGGCTGCATGGTCTGCGGCCGGGCGCTGCCGCCGCAGGACGCAGAGGGCCTGTGCATGACCTGCGCCGCGCTGCTGGAGGAGCAGGCGCTTGAACAGGCGGAGGCGGAGCGCGGGGAGCGGCGCGGGATTGCCGGGGAATTTGCCTGCGTGCGCGCAGCGTATCCCTATGACGGCGTGGCCCGGCGGCTGATCCTGGGGCTCAAGTTTGAGGGCATGCGCAGGGCGGCCGTGCCGCTTGCCCGGACGATGGCCTGCCTTGAGCGGGGCGGGGAGGAACTGGTCGTCCCCGTTCCGACGACGCGCCGGCGCATGCGCGAGCGCGGCTACAACCAGGCGATGATCCTGGCGCAGGAGGTCGCCGTCCGGCGCGGCCTGCCCTGCGCGGACGCGCTCACACGCGAGGACAGCCGGCCCGCGCAGATGACCCTCTCCGCGAGCGGGCGGGAGAGGAATATTGCCGGCTGCATGCGCGCCGACGAACGCGTGCTCGGCAAGCGGATTCTGCTGGTCGACGACGTCTGTACGACGGGCGCGACGGCGAGGGAGGCCCTGCGCGCGCTTTCTGAGGCCGGGGCCGTGAGCGTCGGCGTGCTGGTCGCTGCGCGCACGCCGGATCAGGCGAAGGGGCTGCCCGGATTCCTGCGCTTCAGGTAGCTTTTCCCGAAAAAGAGGGGACAAAAAGAGCGGAAAAACGACAAAGAGCAGGCAAAATTGTGAAAAACTTTCTAAAAGCGCTTGAAATTTTTCCTTTGTCCGCTTATAATAATGCAGGATGATCATATCGGGTCTGTGGTTGAAAGTCGATGCCAGTCGCAGGCAAAGCGATCCACGTAATCCGGCCAAAGCGCCGGGGAGCATGGTGCGGCTTAGAGGTAAGTCCGTCCAGAAGCGATTCTGAGAGGGTTAGTAGTGGGGCGCGGCAAACGCGTATGAGCGAACGCTCCAGACGGCGAGTGTGGGGTCAAAGACCAGGTCAGCCGGTTGGATCATGCCAATCTCTATTTTTTTCGGAGGGGAATATCCCATGTATCAGGACAAGACGTTGACCTGCAAAGACTGTGGCCAGGAATTTGTGTTCACCGCGGGTGAGCAGGAGTTCTATGCGGAGAAGGGCTTCCAGAATGAGCCGACTCGCTGCAAGGCCTGCCGCATCGCCCGCAAGAACAGCCGCCCGGCTACCGGTGAGGCTCAGCAGCGCGAAATGTACGAGACCACCTGTGCGCAGTGTGGCGCCCCGACTCGCGTGCCTTTCATCCCGAAGAACGACCGACCCATCTATTGCAGCGAGTGCTACGCCGCGCGCCGCGCGTCCCGCTATTGATTCGCAATTGAAGATGAACAAGTCCCTGCGCTTCGTGCGCAGGGGCTTTTTTTGCAGGGCTTTTGCGGGCGTTTGTCCCCGCTCCCGACACAATCCTGACAAATCGTTCCTGTATAATGGCGCCGATCCTGAAAAAAGAACGGAGGAAAGCCATCATGAGCGAAACAGAAGCGGTAACGCCCGTGCGCAAAAAGAAAAAGGGTCGCGTCAGGAGGGCGGTGAAGCGGATTGTCAAGATTCTGCTGCTGCTTGTTATTCTGGCTATAGCGGCCCTTTTCCTGCTCAAGGCATATATTGGCAAGCAGGCGGAGGACGCCGCGAGCGGCGAGAGCTATTCGCAGGGCGTCGTCCTGCGCGGGGCGATGGAGGAGACCGTCTATGGCACGGGCACGACCTCTGCGGTCAACCAGCCGAATTTGCTCGCCGAGGCGGACGGCACGCTGACCGAGCTGCGCGTGGCCATCGGCGACGAGGTGAAGGAGGGCGACATCCTCGCCGTCATCACCAACGACGAACTGGACGACACGATTACCGACCTCGAGTTTTCGCTCTGGGAGCTCGATGACACGATCACGGGCACGGCAGCCGGCTCCAAGGTGACCAGCATCGTCGCGCCGGCGGCGGGCCGCCTCATGGCGGTGTATGCCGAGGCGGGCGACGACGCGCTGGCCGTGTTCCGCCGGGAGGGCGCGCTGGCGATCATTTCGACGGACGGACGCATGAAGGTCGAGTTTGACAGCGAGCACACGAGCATGAATGCCTCGCTGGGAGACACCGTGCTCGTCCAGGGCATCGGCATCAACACGACCGGCACGATCACTGACCTGACCCGCCAGGGCACCCACGCGACCGTCACCATCCTGAGCGACGAGTTTGAAATGGGCGCCGAGGTCAGCATCGTCACGCAGAACGGCGAGGTGCTGGGCACGGGCACGATGGAGGTCAACAAGCCGATGGCCGTCTCCTCCTACGGCGGCACGATCAAGTCTGTCCGCGCGACGGTCGGCCAGCAGGTCAAGCGCAAGGATACGCTCTTCACCCTGGAGGATTCCCCGCTGACGCTGACGCTTGAAAACCTGCGCCTGCAGCGCGAGGCGGCGGCCAAGGAGCTTGCCGACGCGAAGGCGCAGCGCGAGAGCCTGATCATCCTCGCGCCCTGCGACGGACAGATCGCGACGCTCAACGTCAGCGAGGGCGACGAGATCACCTCAGGCACGCTGCTGGGCTCGATCCTGCAGGGCGAGGACATGAGCCTGACCATCGCGGTGGACGAGCTGGACGTCGTCTCCGTCGAGCAAGGGCAGAAGGTGACCATCACCGTCGACGCGCTCAGCGACGTCGAGCTGGAGGGCGAGGTCTACAAGATCGCGCCGGTCGGCACGAACTCCGGCGGCGTGACGACCTACGACGTCGAGCTGAGCTTTGACGCCAACGGCACGGGCGTGCGCTCGGGCATGAACGCGACGGGCGAAATCCAGGTAGCCTCCAAGGAGGACACGCTCTATGTCCCGGTTGAGGCGATCATGACCATCAACAATCAGACCTATGTGATGGTCGCGGACGACAATGGCCAGGCTGTCGCCGCGAGCCAGATGATGTCCTCCGCCCGGGGCAGCAATGCCTCCGGCACACGTTCGGAGCGCAGCGCGGAGGGCATGCCCGCGGGAGACATGCCCACAGGAGATATGCCCGCGGGAGACATGCCGGTGGAGGGACAGACCGGCGGGCGAGGCACGCGCGGCACGCCGCAGACCACGGAGACGGACGGCGCGGCGGAGAGCGCTACGCCGACCGGCGCGCAGACCACCGAGGCGGAGAGCAGCTTCCTGAGCGAGGCGTATCGCAAGCTCATGGCCTGGCTCTATAAGGGCGTAGAGACCGGAACGCAGATGACCGGCTCGCTCGTGCGGGTGGAAACCGGCATGCAAAGCGACGACTATGCGGAGATTCTCTCGGGCGTGAGCGAGGGCGACGTGATTCTCTACACGGCGAGCTCGTCCTCCGCCTCCACAAACAGCTGGGGCGGCAACAACCGCGGCGGCAATATGGGCGGCGGCGCGCCCGGCATGATGGGCTTCGGGTTTTAAAGGAGGCGCGGCATGATCATAATGCAGGGAATCCGCAAGGAATACCGCATGGGCGACAATGTCGTGGCGGCGCTCGATGGCGTGGACATCCACATCAAGCCGCATGAGTTCGTCTCCATCATCGGCCCCTCCGGCTCGGGTAAATCGACGCTGATGAACATCATCGGCTGCCTGGATACGGCGGACGAGGGCACCTACATCTTCGATGGCCAGGAGATCTCCGATTACAGCGAGGATGAGCTGGCGACCATCCGCGGGAAAAAGATCGGCTTTGTCTTCCAGCAGTTCAACCTGCTGCCCAAGCTGACGGCCCGGGAGAACGTGGAGCTGCCGCTGATCTATCAGGGCGTTTCTACCCGCAAACGACGGGAGCGCAGCGAGGAGGTGCTCCGGCGCGTCGGGCTGCTCGAGCGCATGAACCACAAGCCGACGGAGCTCTCCGGCGGTCAGCAGCAGCGCGTGGCCATCGCCCGCGCGCTGGTGGGCAATCCCTCGCTGATCCTGGCGGACGAGCCGACGGGCAACCTCGACTCCAAGACGGGCGCGGAGGTCATGAACCTGTTTGACGAGCTGCACGAGGCCGGCAACACGATCGTCCTCATCACGCATGACGCGAAGATCGCGGCGCAGACCCCGCGGGCCATCCATATCCACGACGGCAGGGTGCTCGAACCCGCCGCAGAGAGCGAGGTGGTGATCTGATGCAGCTCTTCCAGACGATTTCCATGGCCTTCAAGGCCATCGCCGGCAATAAGGTGCGCTCGTTTCTGACGATGCTGGGCGTGATCATCGGCGTCATGAGCGTCATTGTGCTGGTCGCCATCGGCCAGGGCACGACGGCGTCTGTCACCGAGTCGATCTCCTCGATGGGCACCAACCTGCTGACCGTCAACATCATGACGCGCAGCGTCGGCGGCAAGAACGCCATGCGCGGCGGCATGACCGCATCCAGCAATTCAAAGGGTACCGTCATCCTGAAGCTCGACGAGATCCTTGAACTGGAGCAGGATGAGAGCATCGCCTATGTCTCCCCGACCTGCACGGGCAACCTGACCGTCAAGGCGGGCAGCACGAACACGACGGCCTCCGTCATGGGCGTGCTGCCGGCGTACCAGTACATCATCAACCAGGGCGTCGAGCAGGGGCGCTACATCATCGACGCGGACGTCGACAACCGCAGCGCGGTCTGCGTCATCGGCGTCGACCTGGCGCAGGACCTTTTCGGCAACACGAACGTCGTGGGCAACACGGTCTATATCGACGGCAGAAAGTTCAAAATCGTCGGCGTGCTGGAGAGCAAGGGCACCTCGATGACCGGCAGCTCGGATGAATCCATCGTGCTGCCCTTCACGCTGGCGCAGCGGATGCTCGAATCCACGACGATCTCCTCGATCTATGTGTCGGCGGTCGATTCGCTCAGCGTGGATGCGGCGCAGGAGTTCGTCGAGCGCTTCCTCTACAAGAAGTATCAGAATGAGAGCACGTATTCCGTCATGAACCAGACGCAGATGCTGGAGACGGCCAACGAGACGGCGAGCACGCTTTCGCTGATGCTCGGCGGCATCGCGGGCATCTCGCTGCTGGTCGGCGGCATCGGCATCATGAACATCATGCTTGTCTCCGTCACGGAGCGCACGCGCGAGATCGGCATCCGCAAGGCCATCGGCGCAAAGCGGCGCAACATCCTGTTGCAGTTTCTGATCGAGAGCGTCGTCATCTCCGGCCTGGGCGGCCTGCTGGGGCTCGTGCTGGGCTATGGGCTGATGCACGTGCTGGAAAACTACGTCGGCATGTCGCTGAGCATGAGCCTGGGCGTGGCGGAGCTGGCCATCGCCTTTTCGATGGGCGTCGGCGTCATCTTCGGCCTCTATCCGGCGAACAAGGCCTCCTGCCTCAAGCCCATCGACGCGCTGCATTACAGCTAGAACGGGGGCGGTAGCGATGAAAAGAGGCATCACCGCCTGCGCACTGGCGCTGCTGGGCACGCTGCTCATCCTCCCGGACGCCTGCGCGCAGACCACACAGGCCGTGACCGGCGATCTGCCGCGCATGGTGTATGGCTCGGGCAGCGTTCAGCCGGCCAGCCAGCCGGGCGTCTACGCCGGAACGGACGGCACGGTCAGCGCGATCTACGTGGGCATGGGCGACGAGGTTCACGAGGGCGACATCCTCATGACGCTCGACGACGATGCGCTGGACGCGCAGATCAGCGAGTTGGAGAGCGCGCTCAGCGACGCGCAGGATGCCGTCACGGCGACGCAGACGCACACGCAGTACGTCTATCGCCAGCTCTACGACGAGGACGGCGAGCCGCGCTTTGACGTCAACACGGGCGAACCGCTGCTGGGGCAGTATTCCAACGGAATCACGATCTACGCGCCCTGCGAGGGCAAGATCATGGCGATCTACATCGAGCCGGGCGACGATGCGCTGGCCGTCTACCGCGAGAAGGGCTCCGTGGCGATGCTTTCCACCGACGGGCGGATGAAGGTTGAGCTCAGCGGCTTGACGAGCGGGACGCTTGACCTGGGCGACACGGTGGTCGTCGTGGGCGAGGGCGTTGAGGCGATCGGCGTGGTGGTCAACCTGACGCGCCAGGGGACGGAGGCCACCATCCAGATCGACAGCGACGCATACGAGATGGACACGCCCGTGTCTGTCCTGACGGCGGATGAGGGCGTGATCGGCGAGGGCATCCTTCAGATCAACAAGCCGATGGCGGTGTCCGCCTACGGCGGCACGATCAAGGGCCTGGCGGTTCAAAAAGGCGACACGGTCAAGCGCGGCGACGTGATCGCGCGCATCGTCTGGGAGGAGATCCCGCTTTACCTTGACAACGACAGCGTGCTGCGCGACTACGCGAAGGCCCAGATGGCGCTCGACGCCGCCATCCGCAAGCGGGAGGCGCTGCAGGTGGTCGCGCCGTGCGACGGCGTGGTCGTCTCGGTCGACACGACGCTCGACGAGAGCGTTTCAAGCGGCGCCAGGCTGATGACCCTCGTCGGCACGGACGGCATGACGGTCATGCTGACGGTGGACGAGCTGGACATCATCAGCGTGGAGCCGGGCCAGGCGGTCACGCTGAGCGTCGACGCGCTGGAGGATGTGACACTCAAGGGCACGGTCGAAAAGATCGCGCCGCTGGGCAACGTGGGCACGGGCGTGACGACCTACGACGTCTATATCGACGTGGGCGAGGTCGACGGGCGGGTGCTCGGCGGGATGAATGTGTCGGGCGAAATCGCCGTGGAGACCGTCCGCGCCGCCGTGATCGTTCCGACGGAGGCGCTTAGTAAGGACAGTGAAGGCTACTATGTCACGCTGGCGGACGGCACAAAGCGAAGCGTGACGCTCGGCCTCATGACGGACGAGAGGACGCAGATCGCCAGCGGATTGAGCGCGGGCGAAACCGTCGTCTATTGACGGGTCTGCAAGACGGCCGGCCCTAAGGCAGGCCGGAACAAAAAAACCGGCCTTACCTCCCTTGCGGAGGAGAAGAAAACGCGGCTGTCCTTCGCGGGCGGCCGCTTTTCTCTTGCATCCGGCCACGTTTTATTATAGAATAGCCCTATACGTTTGAAGGGGGCATGCCCGGGTGAAGGAGATTACGAGCGTCAGCAACCCACTGATCAAGGGCCTGCGCGAGCTTCAAAAGCCGCGCGCGCGCCGGGAGAGCGGGCTCTTTCTCGCCGACAGCGAAAAGATGGTGCGCGAGGCGCTCTCGCTCTCGCTCTGCCGGACGCTCGTCGTGGAGGCGGGACGCGAGGCGGACTACGCGGCGCTGACCGGTGCGGCGGAGGCGGCGGGCTGCGAGGTGCTGCGGGTTTCCGGCGCCGTGATGCATGCGCTCAGCGAGGCGAAGACGCCGCAGGGCATCCTCTGCACCGTGGCCATCCCTGAAGAGCCGGACAGGCTCACAGGGCGGCGCATTGTCGCGCTCGACGGCGTGCAGGATCCCGGCAACGTCGGGACGATCCTGCGCACGGCGGACGCGGCGGGCTTTGACGGCGCGCTGCTGAGCGCGCAGTGCGCCGACCTCTACGGCGCGAAGACGCTGCGTGCGACGATGGGCTCCGTCTTCCGCGTGCCTGTGAAGCGGACGGACGATCTGGCCGCGGCGCTTTTGAGCATGCGCGCGCGCGGCTATGCCGTCGTCGCGACGGAGTTGGGCGGCGAGGACTTTTACGCGCATTGCCCGCACGAGAATTGCGTGCTCGTCATCGGCAGCGAGGGACACGGCGTGAGCGAGGCGGTTCGCGGCGTGGCGACGCATCATCTGGCGCTGCCCATGCGCGGCGGCGCGGAATCGCTCAACGCGGCGGTGGCCGCCGGCATCATGCTCTACGAAATGGCGCGCGAGCGCTGAACGGGGCGGGGAAACCTGCCCGGGAAGACAAGGGGAGAGAGAAATGTCAGTCACATTGGGAATGATTCTGGAAGCGCGCGAGCGCCTCAAGGGCGTGGCGCAGCGTACCGGTCTCGTGCAGTTCAAGGCGCTCTCGGACGAGCAGAGCCAGGTGTATCTCAAGACCGAGGATCTGCAGAACACCGGCTCCTTCAAGGTGCGCGGCGCCTATATCAAGATTGCCAGCCTGAGCGAGGAGGAGCGCGCCTGCGGCGTCATCGCCTCCTCGGCGGGCAACCACGCGCAGGGTGTCGCGCTGGCGGCAAAGGCGTTTGGCGTGCCGGCGACGATCGTCATGCCGGCGGGCGCGCCGCTCTCCAAGGTCAAGGCGACGCGCGAGCTCGGCGCGAACGTCGTGCTCCACGGCACGGTGTATGACGACGCCTATGCGGAGGCCTGCCGCATTCAGCAGGAGACCGGCGCGACGTTCATCCATCCCTTTGATGACCCGATGGTCATCGCGGGACAGGGCACCATCGGCCTGGAGATCATGGATGATTTGCCGGACGTGCGCACAATTGTCGTGCCCATCGGCGGCGGCGGGCTGGCCTCTGGCGTCGCGGCGGCGGTCAAGATGCTCCATCCGAACGTGCGGGTGATCGGTGTGCAGGCTAGCGGAGCGGCGGGCATGAAGGCCTCCATGGACGCGGGCCACGTCGTCGCGCTGCCCTCGGCCAAGACGATCGCCGACGGCATCGCGGTCAAGAAGCCGGGTGAACTGACCTTTGCGCTGTGCAGTAAGTACCTCGACGAGATCGTCACGGTTGACGACGACGAGATCGCGCAGGCGATCCTGTTCCTCATGGAGCGGGGCGGTCATCTCCGGCGGCAATATCGACGTGACGATGCTCTCGCGCATCATCGAGAAGGGCCTGCTGCGCGCGGGCCGCGTCTCCAAGCTGCGCATCATCCTGCAGGATCGCCCGGGCCAGCTCGAGCAGGTCAGCCGGATCATCGGCGGCAACGGCGCCAACGTCATGGCGATCCATCACGACCGGACGGACGTCGACCTCGACATCCGGGACGCTATTTTGGAGATCACGATGGAGACGCAGGACCGCGAGCACGCGCAGCGCATCATCGAGGCGCTGCGGGAGGCGGGCTTCAACGTGAACGGATGAGCGCGCCGCCCGCGGGCAGACGCCGCCTTTGCGGCGTAACACGCGCGAGCAGCGGCAGATAGGCCTCCACGACGGGCGAACGCGCGAGCAGCGCGGCAAAGGGCGCGTGGAGCGCCGAGGCGGACAGGGCGAGGAAGCGGAGCAGTTCATCCGCTTCCCCGCCCTTGTCCGTCTCAGGCGGATGGGCGAGAAACGTGTGCGGATGGGTCAGGGGGAGAAGGGCGGTCTGCTCCGCGCCCGGCACGCCGGGCATCGGCGGGAGAAAGAGCGCGTCCGCCGCGCCGGCGGGGGCATCCGCAGGATCGTACGCGCGCGTCTCCCCGGAGCGCGCGGCCCGCAGGAGGGCGGCAAGACGTCCCGGCTCCTCGGGCAGCGGCGCAGCGGAGACGGCGGCCTCCAGGCGCGCGGGCAGCGGGCGCAGCGCGGCATCGCAGCCGGCCATCCGCTCGCGCAGAAACTGGGCGCACGAGAGCAGACAGGCCTGCTCCAGAGCGGAGGAAGGCGGCGTTTGCAGCTGCTCAAGCCGGCCTTCGACCCGCCGGGCGGCCTCGTCCGGCTCGAGCAGGCCGAGCATGCAGCCCGCGCAGTCCGCGAGCATGTGCAGGCAGACGCTGCCCTCCGGCAGACGGAAGAACGCGGTGCGCGCGAGGCTGAGCAGCTCCTCCCGCTCGGCTTCCGTAAGGGGGATGCGCTCGCGGACGGGCGAGGCCAGCGCGGAGAAGACCATCGGCGCAAACAGCCAGAGCAGCGAGACGACGAGCAGCGGCGCGGCGGCGCGCGCGGAGAGGAGCACAAGGAGGAAAAGCGCCATGCCGCAGACGACGCAGGCACGGGATGAGAAGGCGACAGGCGGAAGCTCGATCCGAAAGACGCGGGAGCGGGCGAGCAGGCGGCGCAGCAGCGCGTCGAGCGCGCCCATCGCCTGCGCGGGGAGCAGGGCGAGCCGCGCCAGCATGCCGGGCAGAAGATGTGGATGCAACAGCGCATGCCACTCGGGCGCGAAGACGGCGACGGCGCACAGCAGCGGAAGCCCGAGCGCTGCGCCCGCGAGGAGGAGCAGGAGCCGGAGCAGCGGCAGCGCGGCCTCGAACCACGCGCGCCGGCGGAGAGGAGAGCGCCCTTCCCACCGCAGGGCCTCGGCCTGCGCGGCGCGGTTTCCGGCGAGCAGGGAATCAGGCGTGTCGGCCTCGCGGCGCACGAAAAAGCAATCCGGAGCGACGGGGCAGCAGTCGGGCATGGGCTTTCCCTGTGCGAGGCCGTAAAGCATCCCGGCGGAGAGCAGCACAGGACGCTCATGAAGCGGAGCCAGCCCCTCCCTGGCGAGGGAAAGCGCGGCAGCCTCGCGCACGGGAGAGAGGTCAAAGTCCATGCGCTGCAGTCGCGTGAGCAGCGTGTCGCGCGAGGCGAACGCGGGCAGGATACTTCCGGTCACGCAGGGCAGCGCGCCTAGCGCCTCCGAAAGACGTCCGGGGACGTCCGGCGTGCAGAGAAAGGCATCCGGCAGCAGCAGCGCGCAGGCGTGGGACTCCTTCAACGAGGACGGAGAAAAGCTGGCGGCCTCAAAGCGCATTCCGGGCTCAAGTCCCGTGAGCAGGCGCGCCGTCAGAAGCGCCGCGTCGGGCCTGCAGACGTAGGCGCGCGCGGCGTCATCCCACGCGCGCGGGCAGACGAGCAGCAGAAGCCGTCCGCGCAGGCGAGCGTCCGCGCCCATGACGCCGGACTGAAGCAGGCGGATGAGCGCGTCGTCCTGCGGCAGGCGGGCCGCGTCGGCATCGGGCAGCGCGCACAGCAGCAGCAGCGTGCCGTCCTCCCCGAGCGCATCAAGCAGCCTGCGCGCGCGGCGCAGCAGCGCCAGGGCATCCTCGAGCGAGGCGGGCTGGGCGGGAACGACGATCAGCGGCGTTTTGTTCACAGCAATTCCTCCCCGTGAAAGTGTGCGGGAAAGCGCGGCGTTCTATGCGCGCCGCAGCTGTGCATGAACGGATTGCGCGGTGCATACAATGGAAAACGGCGGAAAAATCGCGGCTGACCGGACCAAAAAAGCGGGAAAAAACCGGGGTCGGCGCGGATTTAGGATTGATCTTCCTATATAAGCGTGCTATAATATAAGATAGCGTTTTGGGGTTTCCGGGACGCAACCATTACCAGTGGAGGAGCAAATGAAATGAGCACCACCGTAGAAAAGATTTCCAGCAATAAGGTTAAGCTGTCCTTTGACATCGACGCCGCCCAGTTCGACGCGGCCATGGACAAGGCATACATCAAGGTGCGCGGCCAGGTGAATATCCCCGGCTTCCGCAAGGGCAAGGCTCCGCGCAAGCTGATCGAGAACATGTACGGCGAGGGCGTCTTCTATGACGAGGCCTTCGAGCTCGTGTTCGACGAGGTCTACGGCCCGGCCATCGACGAGAAAAAGGTCGACGTCGTGGATCGTCCGGAGATCGAGATCCAGCAGATCGGCGCGGGCAAGAACCTGCAGTTCACCTGCGAGGTCTTCGTCAAGCCGGACGTGACCCTGGGCGAGTACAAGGGCGTCGAGGTCAAGAAGGAGAAGACCGAGGTCACCGACGAGCAGGTCGACGCCAAGGTCGAGGAGGAGCGCAGCAAGCAGGCGACCGAGGTCGCCGTCGAGGGCCGCGCCGTCGCCGAGGGCGACACCGTGAACCTTGACTATGCGGGCAGCGTCGACGGCGTCGCCTTTGCCGGCGGCACTGCGCAGGGCCAGACCCTCAAGATCGGCTCCCACACCTTCATCCCGGGCTTTGAGGAGCAGATGGTCGGCATGAACATCGGCGAGGAGAAGGATCTCGACGTGACCTTCCCGGAGGAGTATCACGCCAAGGAGCTCGCGGGCAAGAAGGCCGTCTTCCACGTGAAGGTCAACGGCATCACCGAGACGCAGCTGCCCGCGCTCGATGACGATTTTGCCAAGGACATCAGCGAGTTTGACACGCTTGAGGAATACAAGGCGGACATCCGCGCCAAACTGGAAGCTCAGGCGGCCGAGCGCGACCAGAACGCCTTCACCAATGCCGTGATCGAGAAGGTCATCGCGAACGCGACCGTCGAGATCCCGGAGGCGATGATCGAGCGCCAGATCGATTCCATGATGCGCGACTTCGAGTATCGTCTGGCCTCCCAGGGCCTCAAGCTGGCGGACTTCATGAAGTACACCGGCCAGGACGAGAAGGCTTTCCGCGCGAACTATCGCGACCAGGCCGAGAAGAGCGTGCGCGCGCACCTCGTGCTCGAGGCTGTCGAGAAGGCCGAGGCCATCGACGCGACCGAGGAGCAGATCGACGCGCAGATCGCGCAGTTTGCGCCGCAGTCCGGCAAGAGCGTTGAGGAGCTCAAGCAGACGCTCACCGAGGCGGACCGCGAGTACTTCAAGGCCGACGCCATCCGCGACAACGCGATCAAGTTCCTCTGCGACAACGCCAAGGCCGAGGCCTGATCCCCGTCAAGCGACGCAAAGGAGGCGTCTGACCCTTGTCAAGCAACAACTATTACTTCGAGCCGAGCGTGATCGAAAAGACGCCCTACGGCGAGCGCTCGTATGACGTCTATTCCCGTCTGCTGAAGGACCGCGTCGTGTTCCTGCGCGGCGAGGTCAACGAGGCCCTGGCCAACAGCATCGTCGCACAGCTGCTCTTCCTGGAGATGGAGGATCCGGATGCGGAGATTTCCATGTACATCAACAGTCCGGGCGGCAGCGTGACCGACGGCATGGCCATCTTCGACACGATGCGCTACATCAAGCCGAAGATCCGCACCGTCTGCCTGGGCATGGCCGCCTCGATGGGCGCGTTCCTGCTGATGGCGGGCGAGCCGGGCATGCGTCTGGCCCTGCCCAACAGCGAGGTCATGATTCATCAGCCCAGCGGCGGCGCGAGCGGCCAGGCGACCGACGTGCAGCTGCATGCCCAGTGGCTGCTGCGCACGAAGAGCAAGATGAACGCGCTGATGAGCGAGATGACGAAGCAGCCGCTTGAGAAGATCGAGCGGGACGTCGAGCGGGACTATTTCATGACCGCCGACGAGGCGCTGGCCTACGGCATCATCGATGACATCTACCGGCCGCGCAAGAAATAAACCCCTCCGACGGGAATCATAAGGATCTGAGGTGCGAAATGCCAAGAGATAAGGACGAAACCAAGCAGCCGCGCGTCGCGCGCTGCTCCTTCTGCGACAAGACGCAGGATCAGGTTCGCCGCATCATCGCCGGCAACGGCGTGTATATCTGCGATGAGTGCGTCGCACTGTGCCAGGAGATCATCGCCGATGATCTGGGCACGGCGCCCAGCCAGGAGCCGCAGAATCTGCCCAAGCCGATGGAAATCAAGGCGGTGCTCGACGAGTACGTCATCGGCCAGGACAAGGCCAAGCGCGCGCTCGCCGTCGCCGTCTACAACCACTACAAGAGGATCAACGCGCCCAAAAAGCGCGGGGATGTCGAGCTGCAGAAGTCGAACATCGTCATGGTGGGCCCGACCGGCTGCGGCAAGACCTTCCTGGCGCAGTCTCTGGCGAAGATCCTCAAGGTGCCCTTTGCTATCGCGGACGCGACCAGCCTGACCGAGGCCGGCTACGTCGGCGAGGATGTGGAGAACATCCTCCTGCGCCTGATTCAGAATGCCGATTACGACATTCAGGCGGCGCAGAGGGGCATCATCTACATCGACGAGATCGACAAGATCGCCCGCAAGAGCGAGAATCCCTCGATCACGCGCGATGTCTCCGGCGAGGGCGTGCAGCAAGCGCTGCTCAAGATCATCGAGGGAACGGTTGCCAGCGTGCCGCCGCAGGGCGGGCGCAAGCATCCGCATCAGGAGTTCATCCAGATCGACACGACGAACATCCTCTTTATCTGCGGCGGCGCGTTTGACGGGATCGACAAGATCATCGAAAAGCGCGAGGGCGCGGGTTCCCTGGGCTTCGGCGCGGAGGTCAAGAGCCGCGAGAAGCGCAATGTGGGCGAGGTGCTCGCGGGCATCCGGCCCGAGGATTTGCTCAAGTTCGGCCTGATCCCCGAGTTTGTCGGCCGTCTGCCGATCATCGTGACGCTCGACAACCTCGACGAGGACGCGCTCGTGCGCATCCTGACCGAGCCGCGCAACGCGCTCGTGCGCCAGTACAAGAAGCTGGTGGAGATGGACGGCGTCGAGCTCGACTTCGAGGAGGCGGCGCTCAAGGCGATCGCCAGCAAGGCCATCGCCCGCAAGAGCGGCGCGCGCGGCCTGCGCGCGATCATCGAGGACGCGCTGATGGGCACGATGTTCGAGCTGCCCTCGCGCGCGGACGTGAGCCGCGTCGTCGTGACGGAGGATACCATCACCAAGAATCAGGAGCCGACGCTGATCCCCGGCGAGCCCAAGCGCAAGCTGGTCAGCGGCAAGACGCGCCGCGAGAATGCGGACGGCGCGATGGCCAGAAGGCCGTCGGTGTCCTGACGGGGCGGGAAAGCAAAAGCAAAAAAAGGGAGCTGACAGGCAATGACCTGTCAGCTCCTTTGGTTGTCGGGAGGATTAGCCCAGCGAGCGAACCTCGACAACCTCAAAGAACATTGCACCCTCACGGCCGGACGGATTGAGCGCATCGAGCAGCGCTTCATCCTCGACGGCCTTGAACCACATGCGCGCGCCGGAGACGGCGTAGGGCTTGGCGCCTTCTTCGCCGGTGGGATTCGCCGCATAGATGGCGATGCCCTCACCATTGGCGGTGAGATTGGCCTTGGACTGGTTTTCGGCCAGACCGAGCTGGAGGTAATACTTGTCCTCGTGCTTGACCATGGCGAAGATGAAGTAGGCGGTGTTGGGCGTGCCCTCTGGGCTCACGGTAGTCACGAGGTAGCAGCCGGAGAAGGAGTTGATGGCGTCCATCAGCGCATCGCCGGTCAGCGCGTAATCGCCGTAAAAATCGGCGACGGAGGCGGAGGAAACGGCATCCTCAGCCAGCGCCGGGAGGGAGAGGGCGGCGAGCAGCAGGATGCTCAGCAGCAGGGTACGGAGCAGGTTTCTCATGAAATCATCCTTCCTTTCGAATGGGTTTGTTAATTATAGGATACAGGAACAAAGAACATCCGTCAAGAGCAGAATGAAAAAAGCATCGGAGAATGAAAAAAGCATCGGAGAACCGATGCCAGAAAGAAAACGGACAGCATAGCGTTAAAGGTTTACCAGCCCCGCATCGACGAGCTTTTGCAGGCTCATGAGGATACCAAGCTTGGCATGCGTCCACGTCAGGCCGCCCTGGAAATAGACGGCGTAGGGCTCGCGGATCGGGCCGTCGGCGGAGAGCTCGATCGAGGAGCCCTGAATGAACGCACCGGCGGCCATGATGACCTGGCTGTCGTAGCCGGGCATGTCCCAGGGCAGCGGCGTGACGTAGCTGTCCACCGGCGCGGAGGCCTGAATGCCCAGGCAGAAGGCTCGCATGGCCTCCTCACTGCCCAGCTCGACGGCCTGGATGATGTCGTGGCGGGACTCCGTCGCGTTGGGCACGCAGCGGAAGCCAAGGCGCTCATAGATGTTCGCGGCGAAGATCGCGCCCTTGAGCGCGCCCGCGACGACCGTGGGCGCGAGGAAGAAGCCCTGATACAGCGCGGTCATCAGGCCAAGATTGGCGCCGACCTCCTGACCCAGACCGGGCGCGGAGAGGCGATAGGCGCAGCGGTCGACGCAGGCCTTCGTGCCGCAGATATAGCCGCCGATGGGCGCAAGGCCGCCGCCGGGATTCTTGATCAGAGAGCCGACGATCATGTCCGCGCCGACGTCGCTGGGCTCGATGCGCTCGACAAACTCGCCATAGCAGTTGTCGACCATGCAGATGATGTCGCTGCGGATGCCCTTGATGAACGCGATCAGCTCGCCGATGCGCTGCACGGAGAGCGTCGGGCGGGTCGCATAGCCCTTGGAGCGCTGGATGGTGACGAGCTTGGTTTGCGGCTTGATCTTGCGGCGGATGCCCTCATAATCGAAGCCGCCGTCCGGCAGGAGCGCGACCTCGTCATAGGTCACGCCATACTCCTTGAGGGAGCAGGCGCTCTCCCGGATGCCGATGACCTCCTCGAGCGTGTCGTAGGGCCGGCCGACGGGGGAGAGAAGCTCGTCCCCGGGGAGGAGATTGGCGCTGAGCGCGACGGCGAGCGCGTGGGTGCCGCAGGTGATCTGCGGGCGCACGAGCGCCGCCTCGGTGTGGAAGCAGTCGGCATAGACCTGCTCGAGCGTGTCACGGCCGACGTCGTTGTAGCCGTAGCCCGTCGTCGCGGCGAAGCAGCCCGCGTTTACGCGGTTCTTCTGCATGGCGGCGAGCACCTTCGCCTGGTTGTATTCGGCGATTTCGTCGATGGCGTCAAAGCGCGGGCGCAGGGAATCGGCGATCTCCGCGCCAAAGCGGCAGACGGCGTCGCTGAGGCCCAGCGCGCCGAACATGGAAAGGTTGTCCTGTTGAAGCATGATATGACCCTCTTGATGATCGGATATGCGGCATTTGCCTGCGGGAACGGTATGTTACGCGAACAGAAGGGCGGCTGTCAACCGCCCTCATTCACACAGGCTACAGCATAGCAAAACGGGGCGCTCCTGTCAACCGCCGGCGGGTGAATTTCCGGGCAAAGATTTGGGCAAAGGGCGAAAAAGCGCAAAAAAGCAGTTGACAGAATCGACAGTCTCCTGTATAATATATTTCGTGCCTGAGATCAGGGAAGCGTGTTTCCGGCGGAGTGTAGCGCAGCTTGGTAGCGCACGTGCTTTGGGAGCATGGGGTCGGGGGTTCAAATCCCTTCACTCCGACCAGTTTTTCTCGGCAAACGTCGCGGCCCCGTGGTCAAGAGGTCAAGACACCGCCCTTTCACGGCGATAACAGGGGTTCGATTCCCCTCGGGGTCACCATTTTTTTCAATCGGATGGTTCTTCAGGGGCCTTTAGCTCAGTGGTCAGAGCAGGCGGCTCATAACCGCTCGGTCCGGGGTTCGAAACCCTGAAGGCCCACCATTATACGGCGCGGTAGTTCAGTCGGTTAGAATGCCAGCCTGTCACGCTGGAGGTCGAGGGTTCGAGCCCCTTCCGCGTCGCCATCTTTTTCTTTCCTTCGTGCTCACACCATTGAGATCGGGCTGGTGTAGCTCAATTGGCAGAGCAGCTGATTTGTAATCAGCAGGTTGCGGGTTCGATTCC
>SFHU01000173.1 GCA_004555535.1 Clostridiales bacterium | reverse complement strand
GGATCGACGCCGGGCGCTCGCGCTCCGTGCCGATGAACAGCGTCGGCATTACGACGCCGCCGGTCCTCTCCGCCGCGCACCTAGCCAGCGACTGCGCCAGCAGCGCGTCCGTGCCGTAGGGCATGGCGGGGCCGTGCCACTCCAGCGGGCCGACCGGCAGGTAGACGATCGAGCAGCGCTCACGCTCCGCCAGGATCTCGCCCGGCCGCAGAAGCTCCAGTTGTACCGTTCTCATAGACGCCTCCTCTGCTCAGATCAGTGCGGATTCTTCCTTTCGGGACCAGTCGCCCACGCTGCGGTAGCCGGCGGGGAGGGCGGCGGGAGTCTGGAACGTGGACTGCAGCTGGTAGAAGCTGCCGGTTTCGGCGCTCGTCATGATGCCGTGCATCGTCTCAAAGACGTGGTAGGCCATCTCCTTGCTCGCGCGGTGATCGCGTCCGGCCAGGATGGACCAGGCCATCTCCGCCGCGCCGAGACCGCGGGAGTTCTCCTGATACCCGTGCGTGAACGGGAATTCCACCGGCTCACACAGTGGCTTCTGCAGGTACACCGGCGCGCCGAACTGGTTCGGGTCGCCCATGGTGAGGATGCCCTCCGTGCCGTAGATCTTCAGGCAGGTCTCTTCGTCCTCGATGCAGTCGGAGTTCATGTGCAGCGTGCCCAGAACGCCGTTTGCGTACTGCATCGTCGCCGAGATGACGTTCGGCACCTGCACATCGTATGCCTGGCCGAAGCCCGGCGCGCCGATGCGGGTGTTGACGCGGTCGGGGTCATTCGTCGCCGTGAACGCAGCGACAGACTTAACCGGGCCGAGGATGGCGGCCAGCGCCGTCAGATAATACCCGCCCATGTCGAAGCCGATGCCTGCGCCCTTCTTGGCCAGATGCGTCAGGAACTCGGCGTAAATGCCGTAATCGCGGGAGATGGACGCGCGGCAGCTCAGGGGCTTGCCGATCAGGCCCTTGTCCACGATGTACTTGGCCGTCTGCACGGATGCGCCGAGGAAGGTATCGGGCGCGACGCCCAGATGCAGCCCCTTCTCGTTCGCGATCTGCACCAGCTCCTTGCCCTGCCAGAGGTCGACGGCGATCATCTTCTCACTGAACACGTGCTTGCCCGCCAGCAGCGCCTGCTTGATGATGGGATAGTGGGCCGCGGGCGTGGTCAGGCAGATGACCATCTCGATCTCCGGATCCGCGCAGATCTCATCGAGGCTCATGGCCTTGATCCCGAACTTCGCGGCGCTGGCGTTCATACGTTCCACCATCAGGTCGCTGCACGCGACGAGCTCCATGACCGTGAACTTCCCGTTCGTGAGGTTCGTCATGTAGATATCACTGATCGAGCCGCAGCCGACGACGGCGGTCTTGATTCGTTTCATTTGGATGCCCTCCTGCTTTTCTTACAGGCCCGCGATGACCTCGCGGATGTGCTTGGCGGTGGCGTTGATCTCCTCTTCGGTCGAGTTGATGTTGATGCCGCAGCCGGAGCCCAGGCCCTTATCCACGACGCCGATGGAGATGTTGACCGCGCGGTCCAGGATATCGTCCGTCTGCGGGAGCATATGCTTCTCATACGTCCGGTCGGACAGGTGGAACGGATGGTTGTCGGTCCAGGTCTTCTTATCGAGGATCTGCTCCATGTTGTTGTACACGTGCCAGCCGGACTTCGCGATCGGAGCCGTGCCCATGGCGGCGCAGAACTTGTCCGCGAGCTCCTTGGTATCGAACAGGAGCGTCAGCAGCGTGGCGCACTCCTTCTCGTCGTTGATCTTCCGGAAGCCAAGTCCGTCGATGCCCTGCAGCTGGTCCTTGAGCTCCTTCTTCTTCGCGCGGAGCGTATCGAGGATGCCGTCGAGCTTCCGGCCCTGGGCGACTGCGACCGCGCCGGACAGCTCGTTCATCCGCATGTTCATGCCGACCATCGAGCGGTTGCCGACCTCGACGCCCATCCGGCAGGGCTTATGGCCCTGATCGTGGAAGCCGAAGGCGCGCTCATACAGCTCGTCGCTCGACGTGCCGACGAAGCCGCCGTCGCCGGTGGTGATGGTCTTGAAGACGTTGAGCGAATATGCGCCCATATCGCCGATGGTGCCCACGCGCTTCCCATGATATGCCGCGCCGACAGCCTGGCAGCAGTCTTCAATGACGTACAGGTTATGCTTCTTCGCGATCTCCATGATGGGATCCATATCGCAGGGGTTGCCCAGCATATGGACCGGCATGATGGCCTTCGTCTTCGGGGTGATGAGCGCTTCGATCTTCGTGGGGTCGATGGTCAGCGACTCGTCGATCTCCGCGAGGACGGGGATGGCGTTCATCATGGCGATCGTGGCGATCGAAGCGATGAAGGTATAGCCGGGGACGATGACCTCGTCGCCCATGCCGATGCCGAGCGCCGCCAGGCAGCACATCAAAGAGCCCGTGCCCGAGCTCGTGGCGACCACGTGCTTGTGCCCCAGCCGCTCTGCCATTTCATTTTCGAACGTGACGACCTTCGCCTGGAAGCCGTCCACGCCCGGCGTGCCGTAGCGGAACAGATTTCCTCCATCCAGCACATCCAGTACTTCCTTGCGCTCTTCCGCGCCCAATACATAAGATCCAGGTCCGCCTGCCATTTTGTTTTTCCTCCTGTTTTGTATTTTTGTTTCCTGTGTTTTCATCATAAAGCAGTTTAGTTTAAAAAGCAATA
>SFHU01000076.1 GCA_004555535.1 Clostridiales bacterium | reverse complement strand
CGCTGTCGGGATTGCCCGCGCAGATGGGCGCAATGTCCCCCGGCGAAAGCGCCAGGCCCGTCGGCGCGTTCGGATTGGCGAGCACGATCATCTTTCCCAGCCCGGCATAGCGTCCGGGATCGACGGAAAAGTCCGCCTCCAGCGGAATGCGCTCGATCGGAATGCCCAGCGCCGCGGCGAAGAGATCATAATAGCTGTAGGTGATGTCCGGCATGACGATCGGGTGGCGCGCGTCGGCAAAGGCCATGAAGGCCAAATACAGCAGCTCGTCCGACCCGTTGCCGCAGATGACGTTTTCCGGCGCGACGCCGTAGAGCCCGGCAAGCGCCCGGCGCAGCGCCGCGCAGTCGGGATCGTTGTAATAGCCCAGATTCGCGGCCTCCCGCGCAATGGCCTGCTGCACGGCGGGCGGCGGCGGATACGGCGATTCATTCGTATTCAGGCGGATCAGGCGCCCATCCTCCGCGTGCTCGCCGGGCACATAGGCGGGCAGCTCCCGGTGCGCCTCCATCAAAAACCTGCTCACGGCATCCCCTTCGTTCTCACCAGCGCCGCGCGTGCGTGCGCCTCCAGTCCCTCCGCGCGGGCAAAGACGGCGATTTCGTCCGTCACCCTGCCCAGCGCGGCCTGTGTGTAATAGGTGTACTGCGTCTTCTTGATGAAATCCTCGACGCCCAACGGGCTTGAGAACCTCGCCGTGCCGCTTGTGGGCAGCGTGTGGTTCGGCCCGGCCAGATAATCGCCCAGCGATTCCGGGCACCAGCGCCCCATGAAGACGCTGCCGACGTTTTTGACCTCCGGAAGGTAGGCCTCCGGATCGTCGACGCACAGCTCCAGATGCTCCGGCGCGAGCGCGTTCGCCGCGCGGATCGCCTCATGCAGGTCGTCCGTCACGAGGATCTTGCCGGCGTTTTCAATCGACGCGCGCGCAATCGCCTCGCGCGGCAGCAGCGCAAGCTGGCGCTCAACCTCCGCGCTCACGGCCTGCGCCAGCGCCATGCTGTCCGTGACGAGCACGGCGGCGGCCAGGCGGTCATGCTCGGCCTGGCTGAGCAGATCCGCCGCCACCCAGGCGGGGTTGCTCTTCCCGTCGGCGACGACAAGGATCTCGCTGGGCCCGGCGATCATGTCGATCGCGACGCGCCCGAAGACCTGCCGCTTCGCCTCGGCGACATAGGCGTTGCCCGGCCCGACGATCTTGTCGACCCGCGGAACGGTCTGCGTGCCGTAGGCCAACGCGGCGACGGCCTGCGCGCCGCCCGCGCGGAACACGCGCGTGACGCCCGCCAGCCTTGCCGCCGCGAGGATCGGCGCGGCAATCGTGCCGTCCCGCCCCGGCGGGGAGACCATCACGATCTCGCTGCATCCGGCGAGCTTCGCGGGAATCGCGTTCATGAACACCGTCGAGGGGTAGCTCGCCGTGCCGCCCGGGATGTAGAGGCCGACCTTCTCGATCGGCGTGATCTTCTGGCCCATATAGACGCCGTCCGCACCGCGCAGGCAGAAGCCCTCGCGCAGCTGCGCGCTGTGGAACGCGCGGATGTTCGCAGCCGCCGTCTCCATCGCCCCGCGCAGCGCCGGGTCAATCGAGGCCAGCGCCGCGTCAAGCTCCTGCGCCGTCACCTCCAGGGACGTGAGCTTCGCGCCGTCAAAGCGCTCCGCGTAGTCAAGCAGCGCCGCGTCTCCGCGCGAAGCGACATCCTCGATGATCGCCCTGACCCGCTCGCCGACGTCCGCGGGCTGCTGCGCGCGCATGAGCAGCTCCGAGGGATCCGCCTGCGCATAACTGAGTATCCTCATGTTCCTCTCTCCCCTGTTTCATCTGACCGCGAGGCTCTTCTGCGTGCGCTCCGCGAGCGCGCGAATCTCCTCGCGCTTGAATTTGAAGGACGCCTTGTTGGCGATCAGCCGCGCGCTGATGGGCACGATCTCCTCGAGCACGGCCAGGCCGTTTTCCCGCAGCGTCGCGCCGGTCTCCACGATATCGACGATCACATCCGACAGCCCGACGACCGGCGCCAGCTCGATGGAGCCGTTCAGGTGGATCAGCTCGATCTCCCGGCTCCTCGCGCTGAAATGCCGCGCCGCGATGCGCGGGAACTTGGTCGCCACGCGCAGCGTATGCGCATGGTCGTCGTCAAAGTCCTTCGGCCCAGCGACGCACATCCGGCAGCGGCCCATATTCAGGTCGAGCAGCTCATAGACGTCCGGCGCATACTCGAGCAGGATGTCCTTGCCCGCAATGCCGATATCCGCCGCGCCGCGCTCGACGTAGATGGCGACGTCCGCAGGCTTGACGAGGAAATAGCGCACGCCCGCCTCTTCATTGACAAACGTGAGCTGGCGGCTGTCCTCCCTGAGCGCCGGGCAGGCGTAGCCCGCGCGCTCCAGCACGCCGTAGGCCTTGTCGCCCAGCCGCCCCTTGGGCAGCGCGATGTTCATCATTTTCACTGCTCGCCGCCCCCTTCGCCCAGCCGGATCACCCGGCGGCACCGCAGCCCCACAGCCGCGCCGCGCTGCACGCGCACGCGCTCGCCCCGCGCGATGAGCGCCTGCGCCGCCCGGGCGGCCTCCTGCGCCTGATCGTCGCTGTCGTAGAGCAGCAGCGTGTCGACATCCGGCTCCTGCGCCCGCTTGGCAACCCGCTCGAGCTGATCGAGATACACCGCAAAGCCGACGGCCTCGCTCGCGCGCCCCATCTTCTCCATCAGCCTGTCATAGCGTCCTCCGGAAAGCACCGCCGAGGCGACGCCGTCGATGAATCCGCTGAACACGAGGCCGTTGTAGTAATTCATGTCGTTGACAACCGAGAAATCGAGGTTGACCCGCCCGATGCCAAACGCCTCCAGCATGCCGCAGACGGCGCGCAGGTCGTCAAGCCCGCGCCGGCAGGCATCGGGCAGGCCCAGCGCCTCAAAGCGCGGCAGCGTCTCGCGCAGCGGGCCGTATTCCGTGATCAGCGCCGAAAGCCAGCCGCGCGCCGCGTCGCTCACGCTCAGCCTGTCGCACAGCGCCATCAGACCGTGCAGGTTCTTCTGGCTGATGAGGGCAAGCAGCTCGCTCTTCTCCCCGTCGCCCAGCGGCTCGCCGGAGAGGATGCCCTCCGTGATGTTCAGATCCGCGATGTCCAGCGCGTATTCGCCGCTGACCGCCGCGAGGCTCCGGGCCGCCAGCATCAGCACCTCGCCCATCGCGTAGGCGTCCACCCGGCCAATCAGCTCGACGCCCGTCTGCATGATCTCGCAGAAGCCGTAGCCCGCCCGCGGCACGCGGTAGACGTTTTCCGAATAGAAGAGCTTGAGCGGCCCATCGCTGTCCCTCGTGTTCTTGACGACAGAGAGCGTCACGTCCGGCTTGAGCGCCATCAGCCTCCCGTCGGTGTCGCAGAAGGCGAGAATCTGCTCGCTGGTCAAAAAGCTCTTGTTGCGCATGTAGAGCTCGTATTCCTCGAACTTGTTGACCTTGTAGGGCCGGTAGCCATAGGCGCGGTAGAGCCGCCGCAGCGCGATGGAAACGCGCTCGTCCGGCCTGAGCTCATCCGTCATCACGCGCATCCGCCTCCTTCATCCTGCCCAGGATCATCCTGTACCCGCCGGTGCCATAGTCAAGGCAGCGCTTCACCCGGCCAATCGTCGCCGAGCTGACGCCCGTCAGCGATGCGGCCTGCTGATACGAGCTGCCCTCGTCGAGCAGACGCGCGATCTCCAGCCGCTGCGAGAGGTCGCGGACCTCCTTCATCGTGCACAAATCCTCAAAATAGGCGTAGCATTCCTCGACGCTCGTGAGCGCAAGGATCGACCGGAACAGCGCGTCGGTCTGCTCGCTGTGTCTGAGTCCCATTTCTTTCACCTCGTCATTGCGTGAACGTGCTGCTATATTACCACGTTAGCGTGCTAAAGTCAAGAGAAAAAAAAACAAACTCTGCGTCGTCTCCCGAAATGCCCGGAAACGCCGCAGAGAACATGATGCGCCTGGCTCAACAGCAGCCGAAGCGCCGCTTGAGATAGCCGTCCATGTTGCCATGCGCCGAGAGCGTCATGGCCGTGATGCCGAAGCTGCGCATCGCCGCCTCGAGGATCGCGACACCGCTGGGGATGATGTCCGCGCGCTGGGGCATCAGCCCGACGAACCTGCGCCGCTGCGGGATGGAGAGCGCCGCCAGCCGGTCGCCCCACGCGCTGACCTCGCAAAGCGTCATGCTCATGCCCTCGCACTCGCCCATGCTGAACAGCGCCACGCGCCGCTCCATCGCCCCGAGGGTTGTCATCGTGCCACCCACGCCGACCCAGCTCTCCCTTTTCGGCAGGCGGAGCAGCGCCTGCGCGTCGCGCGCGATCAGCGCCTGACAGCGCTCGACGGTCGCCCGGTAATCCGCCCGGCTTTCGATGGGCTGCAGGGCGTTCATGCGCACGGCGCCCATCTGCAGGCTGACTGCGCTAAGGATGTCGTTCCCCTCGCCCAGCGTGAACTCCGTCGAGCCGCCGCCGATGTCGATGACCCCGCAGGAGCCGCCCCCGCTCGCGCCGATGTAGGAGAGCACGGCCTCCTCCTCGCCGGAGATGATCTCCACGCGCGTGCCGCTGGCCGCCTCCGCCCGCTCCGTGAATGCCGGGCCGTTCTGCGCGTCGCGCACGGCGCTCGTGGCAAAAACAAAAATCTCCCGCGCTCCGCTCTCGCGCGCCAGCCTGGCCAGCTCCGCGACAGCCTCCACGGAAGATTGTATACTTTGCTGCGTCAGCATGCCGCCGACAAGGCCTGCGAACAGGCGCGTGCCGCGGCGCTCCCGGCGAACGGCGCACAGACGTCCGCCCTCCACGCGGGCAATCAGAAGTCGAATCGCGTTGGAACCAATCCCGATACAGGCCAGCTGATCCATGCCGCTCCCCTCCGCTCTATCCGCTTTTGAATGCCGCCGCCCGGCACGTCAGTCCTCCCCGTAGACCTCGAATTCCGGCTCCTCCCCGATCTGCTCGAGGTTAGCGACCTCATAGATCGTCTCGCCGTACCAGCAGTAGTCGTAAAGCCGGCGCGCCGTCTTCTCGATGAAGTCGCTGGTGTCGACGCTGGCCAACTCCGCCGTCAGCTGATTGTTGCGGGACTGGGCGTCATAATACGCCTCAGCCGCATCGGAAAGCTGCTGCCGCTGGCGCTCGAGGCTGACGGCCTTCTGCGGAAACTGCGCCAGAAGCGCCACCATGCCCACGCCCAGCAAAATTGCAAATACCCGGAAGGGCCGGACGCGAAGTTTTTTCTTTTTGGCGGACCTGTTCACGGGAGCTGCCCTCCATGCGACGTCGGAATTTCTGATAGAATAGGTCTCTAATTCTTCTTCAGTCGCATTTTTCCTGCCTGCGATTCCCTGTTTTTTGTCAGTTTTCAACTTTTTTTGACAAAAAACAGCACGCGCCTTTGGACAATGCGAACAAGTGTTCCCATTGTTATGCCATACAGCCCCATCCCCAGCGCCAGACCGGCAAATACATACAGCCTGTATGGATCGATCCGCAGCGCCAGTCCCGATACGATGACGCACAGCGCGCAGCACACGCCGAAGAGCAGATCCATCAGACCGGTCAGCAGCCGTCCCGCCGAAAGCGCGTGCCGCAGCAGGGTCATGGCGTCAAACAGCGCGCCCAGGCCGCATCCGGCGGCGGTCATCACCCCCAGCGCCCGGAGCTGCTGCTCAACCGTCACGGCGCTGCCGCCTTCCGAAGAGCCCGCGGCGTTCGCGCTTGCGCGCCGGCGCGCTGTATTCGATGGCTGTGATCTCCCCCGTGACGCCGAGCTTCCCGTCCTCCAGGCTGAGCTGCTCGATGTGCAGCCCCTCGCCCAGCAGGGCCACCTCGCCCTCGGAGGTCTGCAGGACGACCTCCTGCTCGTTGAAGCAGCTCACGGCCATGACGCCCGTCAGGCTCGCGCGCGACCTTCCCTCCAGCGACAGCGTATGCGCGCCGGCCCTCGCCATTTCCGTCTCCATGGCATCGCCTCCCGACGATAAGGTATGCGCGCCGGCCCGGAAATAGCCCGCTCAGCAGCCCTCAAACAGCGCGACAAGCTCCGCGCTGCCCGCCTCGCGCAGCTCCTCAAGCCAGGCCTCGTAGCTTTCGTCCGTCAGCGCCGTCTCGCCCGTCGCAAAGCGCGCGATGCCCTCGTCCACCAGGCGGCCCAGCGTGAGCGCAAGCGCACTCGCCCGCTCCTGCGCCTCGCTGCCCAGCGCATAGGGCAGCGTCACGCGCTCGGCCACCTCCGCGACGCGCAGGTCGGCCTCCAGCACATGCACGTCAATTTCACTGTCGACCTGCAGGAGGAATTCGGTCGGCGTCAGGCCCGGCATCGTGCCGCCGGTGTACATGAGCGATTCCGCGCGGATGTCGTCCACCGTGCGCACGCCGTCGCTCAGGAAGGCCCAATGGCCTGCCTCGTCGATCTCGTAATCCTCGTTCTCCACGCCGGCATAGGCCAGCTTCGCGCCCTCCTGCGTGTAGAGCGCATCGAGCCAGCGCAGGGCCTCGCCCGGATCCTTGCATTCGCTCGTCACGGCAAAGCAGCCCGTCCAGACCTGGCCCAGAAAGTCGCGCCAGCGGATGCTTCCGTCCGGGCCGGGCATCAGCAGCGCCTCGTAATCGAGCGTCGAATCGATCGGCGCGATGGTGTAGGGCGCGGGGCTGATGATCAGGCCGCTTCGGGTTACCTCGTCACTGCTGCTGGAGCTGGTGAGCGCAGCCGTGCTGTGCGTTCCGGTGAAGGCGTCGGCGGTGAGGATGCCCTGGTCGACCCAGTCGGCGAGCAGCGCGACGAAGTCCCGGTAGGCCGGCAGCTCCGGCGCAAAGACGATCGAGCCGTCCTCGCCGCGCGCGAGGTTGTAGTCGTCCGCGACGATGCCGAAATACGGCAGCAGCCAGCGCATCTCAAAGACGCCCATGACGTCCGCAGCGATTTCATCCTGCTTGCCGTTGCCGTTCAGGTCGGCGCCCACCATCGCACAGAGCGCCTGCGTCAGCTCGTCAACGGTCTGCGGCATGGTCAGCCCGAGCGCCTCGAGCCAGGCGCGGTTGATCCAGACGATCACCTGCCGCTCGCTCCGGTTGATCAGTGGCAGCGAGGCGATGCGCCCGTCCTCCAGCTCGATCACCTCGCGCCACTGCGGATGCTCCTCAAGCAGCGCGCTCAGGTTGGGCATGTTCTCCTCAATCAGCGGCGCGAGGTCGATGATGGCGCCGGCGTCGATCAGCCGGATCTCCTGCTCCCGCGTCAGCGCCGCCTTGAAGAGGGCATCGGTGGTCACGTTGCCCTTCTCCATCCCCGCGAGCAGCTTGTCGTAATCCTCCTGCTCATAGACGGCGCGCGCCTGCACGGCGATGCCGGTGAGCTCCTCCATCCGGGTAAAGAACAGGCTCGTCTCCCATTCGCGGGTGACGGTCTCGGTCTCCAGGCCCGTGATCTCCAGCGCCAGCGCGCCGGGCGCGAGCAGGCACAGCAGCGCGCACAGCGCAGCAGCAATTCTCTTCATAACGGCCTCCGTCCATCCGATTCATTCGGCTTTTGACTCATTATACCACAGGTCCGGCAGGAGAAAAAGGGTGATTCCGAAAAGGTCAGGGCAGACTAAACCAGGCCGCTTTGCCATAGACTGCCCCATCCGCAGGAAAGGAGGGGATTCCTTGCTCGATCAGCTCATGCAAGTCTGGCGCGCGCGCCACGTGCTGCTCGTCGGCGGCACAGATGTGCTCTGCGCTTGCTTTCAGGCCCTGCTCACGGAGCTTGGGGCCAGGCCCGCGCGCATTCCCCCGTCCGCCTCGAGCGAGACGCTCTGCCGCTCGATGACCTCCGGGCGCATCAGCGCCGTGATCGTGCCCCGCTCCCATGCGCTCACTCCTGAAAAGGACGCCGCCCGGCAGCTTTTCGCCAGCGATGCCCTGCTCACAGAGGTGCGCGAGGCGGGCATTCCGCTGCTCATCCTCTGCTCCGACGCGCCGGTCTACCGCGCGCAGCCGCGCCCCTGGCTCGCCGAGGAGGACGACGCGCTGGGCGGCCAGACGCGGGAGGGGCTGCTCCAGTCGCTTGTGCAGCTCTATGCGGAGGGCGCCGCGCGCGGCCTGCTGGGCGACCCCGTGAACGCGCTGATCGTGCGCCATCCGCCGCTGCTGGGCACGGACGCGCCCGCCGTCGCGCAATACACGCGCTGGTGCCATTCGCTGCTGGCCGGCGATGTGGTGACCGTCGAGCAGCCCGACAGGCAGGGCGTCTTCGCCCATCCGCTGGACACCGCCTGCGGCGCGCTGGCGCTGGGCGCGCGCTCCCTTGCCGGCGACCTGGGCCAGACCCGCGTCTTCAACCTGGCGACGGGGCCGGAGGGCCTGACGAGCAACCGTGGCGCGGCGCTGCGCTTCATCCGCCGCGCGGGTGGCACGCGCCCCATCGCCGAACGGGAGCCGCCCGCGCCGGACACGCCGCCGCTGCTGTGCGGCGCCAGGGCCCGCCTGCTCGGCGGCATCCGGCCGCTGCTGGGCGCGGAAGAGGCGCTCTCGCTGCTGCTTTCGCTGGAGCGCGCCCGCGCCGCCGGCACGGCGGACGCGGAAATGCAAAGGCAGGCGCACGATTATCTCCTGCGCCTGCCATGAGCTTGCAGCTAGTATGAAAGCGCTGCGCCGAAGAGGCGCGCGTCCGCCGCCTGGGCCGCTGCGTCAGCCCCGCGCCGCCCGGGCGCGCAGCTTGCGCGCGACGGCGCGGACCATGTCCCTTTCGTCCCCATTCATCGCCAGCTTGTAGACGAACAGCGCATACAGCGCCGCATAAGGCAGCGCAAAGGCGATGACGCCGGAATAGCCTGTGAACACATGCACGCGCACGGTGATGAGCCCCGCCGCCGCCGGCAGGAGCATCGCCGGAACCGTGCTCAGGATCTGCCTCCAGAAATAGCGCATGTCAAGGCCGATATGCGTGTGATAGTACCAGTTCATGACAAAGCCGTTGCCGATGACCATCGAGATCGCCGTGCCCATCGCGCAGCCCAGCCCGCCATAGCGCATGCCCAGCGGGATGGAGATGAGCACGTTGCCCAGCGCCATGAGAAAATAGACCTTGGAGCGGAACTGGTGCTTGTTCTTTGCGCGCTGGATCTCGATGCCCATGTTCTGAATCAGCGGGATCGTCGTGGGCACCATCAGCATCAGCGCGATGGGATACGCGCCCTCGTACTCGCCGCCGCCCCAGGCCTCGATGAAGGGCTCACCCACGAAGATGAAGCCCGTCAGCACGAGCATCAGCAGCATGAACTGGATGCGCCCCACGCGCGTGAAGAGCCGGGTCAGCTCGCTGTCCCCGTCGCCCCGGGCGACGATGCGGTTGATCTGCGGGACGAACACGCCGGAGATCGACGTGGAGAGCGTCATGTAGTAGCGGTGCACCTGCGAGCCGACGCCGTAGATCGCCGTCGCCGTCGTGCCGCTGATGATGCCCAGCAGCGTCGTGTCGACCGTCCAGTTGACCTGGTCGATGATCATGTTGAGGAAAATGAAGAACGAGAAGCCGGCCATCTCGCGCAGCAGGCCGAAGTCGAAGTGGCCGAAGGTCATGCGCATGCCGAGCTTCTTCACGCAGTAGCGCATGCTCAGCAGGTCGGTCACGGCGCTGAGGATGAGCGTCACCACGACCAGCGAGACGGAACCCAGCCCCATCAGCAGCAGCGGCAGCATGACGATCGGGTTTAAAACCGTGCGGATCATGCTGACCACGCGCTGGAAGAGGAAGTGCTCCCGCGCGGTGATGTAGGAGGTGAAGACGCTGCACGGAAAGGAGACGGCGATGTTGACCACCAGCAGCGCCATGAGCACGCGCGCCGTCTCGATCTCCTGCGGCGTGAGCTTGGCGGCAAAGATGTTGTGCACGTTGGCGACCAGCACGCCGCCGACCAGCAGGCTCAGCGCGCCGATCACCAGGAAGATCGTCATGAACATGCCGTTGATGCGCGCGACGCCGTCCTCCCCGTCGCGCACCTCGGCGCGGGCGTAATAGCGCACATAGGCGCTGCCCAGGCCGAAGCTCATCAGGCTCAGGTTGGAGATGAAGCCGTTCACCAGCGTATACAGGCCGTACTCGCTCTGGCCGAGCAGGCGCAGCATTACCGGCGTATAGATGAGGGAGATGACCGTAGAGAGGACGGTCTGCCCGTAGGAGAGCAGCACGCCTGCCTTTTTCTGATTCATATTCGCTCCTGCAAATCCGGAATCCGTTTCGTGTCCGTCCCTGCGGCGCGGACAAAAGGTAACAGTATATAGTGTACCCTGTCCCGTGCCTTTTTTCAAGCCCCTCCCCGGGGCGTGCCCTTTTCTTTACGGGGGTTTCGTGCTATAATCTGCGTATCCGACAGGCCGCGTTTTTCGCAGGCCGGACTACCGCCTTGGGAGGAAATACCATGTTTGACAAGCAGGCCCTGAGCGCCTATCTGAGCGCCTGGGTGAAGAAGAAGAATCTCGCAGGGGTCAGTGCCTGCATCATGAACGAAAGCGGCCCCGTCTACACCTTTAACAGGGGCTTCCGCGACGCCGCGCTCTGCGTCCCCGTCGACACGGACACGATGTTCGGCATCGCCTCGATGAGCAAGTCGATGACGTCGCTGTGCCTGTGCATCCTGGAGGCGGAGGGCAGGCTCCGCCTGGAGGACCCCGTCAGCCGCTATATCCCGCAGTTCCGCGTGCCGGGCCAGCCGAAGGAGGCCGTGACGCTCTTTCACCTGATGAACCACACCTCCGGCATCCCGCCGATGGAGCCGCTGGAGTGGTCCATCGCGCTTAACACGCCCGGACGGGACGAGAGCAAATGGGCGCAGGCCATGCGCCGCACCGCGCCCAACCCGATGGCGACGATTGAGCAGATTCTCGATTACATCGCCAACTGCCCCTACCCGATGCTCGGCGCGCCGGGCGAAATCATGAGCTACTCGAACGAGGGCTACGCCATCCTCTCCTACGTCGTGGACAAGGCCGCAGGCATGCCGCTGGAGCAGTTCATGCAGGAGCGCGTCTTCACGCCGCTGGGCATGACGCGCACGATTCTGGACAACGGCATCGACGCAGCCCGCGCCCTCTCCGGCGGCAACATCACCTCGCTCTTTGAGATCGGCGAGGACGGCGAGCGCACCTGCGACGACGACTGGAGCATCCTGCCGCCCTTCCGCGGCTGCGCGATGGTCAAGTCGACTGCGCGGGACATGGCGGTCTACTATCGTGCGCTCAGCCTCTACGGCCAGCACGAGGGCCGGCAGGTCATCCCCCGTGCCGCCGTCGAGCGGCTTATCGGCTCGGCGCATCCCGTATCTCCCCTCAACGTCATGTGCCTGGGGCTCAACAAGCGCGAGAAGGCCGGTCATGTCATCTGCGAGCATTCCGGCGGGCTGCACGGCGTCTCGACCAAAGGCGGCCTGCTGCTCGGGGAGGGCTACGGCTTCTCCGTCCTGTGCAACCAGGGTGATGAGGACATGGACGAGCTGATGTGGGGCATGTACAACGCCGTCATGGGGCTGCCGCTGGAGGAGAGCCACATGTGGTTCATCCCGACAGGCGAGCCCTTCTCCGCGCCGCACATGATCCGCGGCCGCTACATCGGCCACGAGGGCGAGCCCAGCGTCGTCACCATCCACTGCGGCGAGGACGATCAGCTGACCGGCGAGCGCGACGGCAAACCCTTCGTGATGCGCTACTGCGGCGGCGGGCGCTTCCTCGCCGTCAAAGAGGACGACGGCGCGCTCATCTGCCGCCTCGAATTCCTCATCCGCGACGGACGCGCCTGGGGCGTGCGCTGCGGCACGCGCGTCTTTGAACGGGACTGACCGCCCGATGAACCCGCAACGGAGGACCGTATGAACATCACCTGGAACGCCGGCGTCTACACCGATCACTTTTCCTTCGTCCATCGCTACGGCGAGGACGTGCTCTCGCTGCTGGATGCCGCCCCGGGCAGCTTTGTCGTGGATCTGGGCTGCGGCAACGGCGCGCTGACGCAGAAGCTCGCCGCGCTTGGCTATCGCGTGCTGGGCATCGACGCCTCGAGCGACATGCTGGAAAAGGCCCGCGCGCTGCATCCCGAGCTGCGCTTTGAGCAGGGGGACGCCACGCAGCTCTCGCTCAGTACCCCTGCGGACGCGATCTTCTCCAACGCCGTCTTCCACTGGATCGACGCGGACAAGCAGCCGCGGCTCGCGGCGGGCATCGCGGGGGCGCTCGTCCCCGGCGGCCAGCTCGTCTGCGAATTCGGCGGCTATGGCTGCGCCGAGCACGTGCATGCCGCGCTGGAGCGTGCCTTTGCGCGTCGCGGCCTCGTCTATCCGCGCACGTTCTATTTCCCCACGATCGGGCAGTACGCCCCGATCCTCGAATCCGCCGGCCTGCGCATCACCCATGCCCTGCTGTTTGACAGGCCGACGCCGCAGGAAGGCGAAAACGGGCTGCGCAGCTGGATCGCGATGTTCGTCAAAAAGCCGTTTGAAGGCATGGAGGACGCTCTGCGCGAGGCCATCATCGCCGAGGCCGAGGCGGAGCTGGCGGGCGAGCTGCGCCAGCGTGACGGCACCTGGATCATCGACTATGTGCGCATCCGCCTGCGGGCCGTAAGGCCCCGGTGAGCCTCGCCCGTGACGCAGCCGCACACATCCGCCCACCAAGACAAACGAAGGAGAACTGCCGTCCATGACACCGATCAAGCGCCTGCGAAACCTCGATTTTGCGCTGTCCGCCGCCCTGCTGGTCTTCCTGCTCTCGCCGCCGACAGCGCCGGGAGCGCGCTTTGCCGGAGCCTCGGGGCTTCTTCTCGCCCTGCTTTCGCTGTTTCTGCCCGATCTGCACGCCTTTGCGGCCAGGCAGGCCCGTCCCGCGCGCATCCTGATCGCGCTGGCGATGGTGCTGGGCGCCAGCCGAGTCTTCCACATCTGGCACAGCGCGCCCGCCTTTGTCGCCGGCCTCTCCGCGCAAACCGGCCTTGACGCCGGCCTGCTCTATTCCCTGCTCTGCGCGCTCCTCTCGCTTCCCGGGCTGTATGCCGCGCTGGTCGTGGTGTGCTTTTTTGCCGGGGAGCAGATGCAGGCCTGCGCACTCGCCGGCTCCACGGCCGTCAGCCGCAGGGAGCTGCTCGTCCTGTTTGTGACGGCGCTGGGCTGCATCACGGTCTGCTCCAAATCCTCGCCGCTCTACCCGATGAACGACTGGGTCGACGCCAACTGCTTTTTCACCGTCGGGCGCTCCATGCTCAGCGGCAAGGTGCTCTACCGCGACATCTTCGAGCAGAAGGGCTTCTACCTGTATGCGCTCCACGTCCTGGCGGCGCTGATCTCGGATCAGACGTTTCTGGGCGTTTATCTCCTTGAAATCGCGGCGGCCTTCCTTTTTCTCCTCTTCTCCTACAAAACGGTGCTGCTCTTCTGCAGCCGCTTTTCGCTGCGGCTCATGCCGGTCTTCGCCGCGCTCATCTTTGCCTCCTCGGCCTTCTGCCAGGGAGATTCCGCGGAGGAGCTCTGTCTGCCGCTGCTGGCCCTCTGCCTGTACGTCGGCCTGCGCGCCGCGAAGGACGGCGATGCCCCAACGCTGAAGGAGAGCTTCGTCGTCGGGCTGTGCGCCGGGGTGATCCTCTTTGTCAAATTCTCGATACTGGGCTTCTTTGTCGGCTGGTTTGTGGTTCCCGCCTTCCTGCTGCTGCGTCGCCGCGAGCTTGGCCGCCTGCTCAGAACGATGGCCGTCATCGCGGCAGGCGTCGCCGTCGCGTCCCTCCCGGTGCTCGCGTATTTCCTGGCAAACGGCGCGCTCCGCAGCCTTCTGGAGGTCTATTTCTACGACAACATCTTCGTCTACGCGCTCTCCCCGGATTATTCCGTCTACGCCGGCCAATCCACGGTGCTCATCGGCTCCCGAGTGGGGACAGATGCCAAAATTGAGGTGCTTCTTCTGAAACGGATGGAAAATGATACCTGGGAAACCCTTGTAAGGC
>SFHU01000005.1 GCA_004555535.1 Clostridiales bacterium | reverse complement strand
GACTCGAACCGTTGCCCTACGGCCTGAAACCGCCACAGGCGGCGGCCTACGGTCAACCTCCATCGATGTGAAGCGTGACGCAGCAACGGACAGGATTTGAAGAAAGGAACAAAAAGCCACCCGTGAAGGGTGGCTATTTGGTGGTCTGTACTGGACTCGAACCAGTGACCCCATCGATGTGAACGATGTGCTCTACCAACTGAGCCAACAGACCATATCGCTGAGAACAAAATAGATTATAGCACGCAAAAGGGAGAAAGTCAACCCCTGAATTTGAAAAAACCGGGAACGGCGTGCGGCGTGCCGTTCCCGGCTGCCATCAGGCCTTCGGGAAGCGGAAGATGAAGGTCGTGCCTTCGCCCTCCTTGCTGCGAACGTCGATTTCAATCGCGTGGCGACGGGCGATCTCCTGAACGATGGCCAGGCCGAGGCCTGTGCTCTCGCGGGAGGCGTCGTGCGTGTGATGGAAGCGATCGAAGATGTGCGGCAGATCCTGCTCGGCGATGCCCGTCCCCTCGTCGGAGACGCGGATCTCCGGATGCTCGCCCTGAATGGAGAGCCGGACATGCCGGCCTGGCGGCGTGTATTTGACGGCGTTGTCCACAACGGCGAGCAGCATCTGGCGCAGACGCGTGTAATCGCCGCGGAAGGGATAGGCGCGGTCGGGCTCCTCACAGGAGAGGAGGATGCCCTTGCGCTCGCACAGCGCGTTGGCGCTCATTGCGACGTCGCCCAGCAGCTCGCGCAGATCGAGATCGGCCATCGTGAGCGAAAACTCGAGGCTCTGCAACCGGGAGAGCTCCAGCAGATCCTGAATCAGGCGCTGGAGCCAGCGGCTTTCCTCGATCATCTGCGCGTAATAGGCGCGCACGCTCTTTTCGTCCGAAATCACGCCGTCGCTGAGCGCCTCGAGCGAGCCGCGGATGACCGTCACCGGGGTCTTGAGCTCGTGGGAGATGTTGGAGAAGAACGCCTGCTGCTGGCTGCGCAGCTGCTCGTCGCGGCGGCGGGATTCCTCAAGCCGCTCGGCGAGAATGTCCATCGAGCGGGCCAGCGAGCCGATTTCGTCCTTCTGGCGGACGCGGGTGCGCGTCTCATACCGGCCGCCCGCCAGCTCCAGGGCGACCTTCTGCAGCGAGGAGATCGGCCGCGTGAACTGATGGGAGAAGACGATGGCCAGCAGCGCGGAGAGCAGGAACGCCGCCGCGCAGCTGACAAACAGGGAGGTGCGGTTGGGCGCCTGCGTGAAGCCCAGCTCGCGCAGCGTCGATTCCAGCAGCACGACGCCCAGCACGCGGCTCTGCGCGTTCATGATCGGCATGCAGGCCGTCAGGTGCGTCTCACCGCCGTCCTCCGCCTGGATGAAGGGCGTCTTGCCCATGAAGCCCAGCGCGATGGTCTGCTCGATGTAGGCGGGCAGGAGCGGGTTGGTCAGCTTCTGCACGACGCCGTCAAAGTAGCCGGTGACGTTGTGGCTCGTGTCGATCAGATAGACGTTGCAGCTGGTGATCTGCTCGATGAGCGCCATGTAGGGCGCGAGCGTGTCCTCGCTGACGATGAAGCGCGTGTCGTCGAGCGACTCGTAACTCGACGGCGCGATCAGCTCGGACAGGTTCTGCGAGATGGCGTAGGCGTTGCGCTGCATCGCCTGGCTGTAGTGCGTGATCATCTGCCGGCGCATCAGCGCGGTGTAGAGCAGGTTCAGGATGATCGTGAAGGCGATGAGCAGCAGCGCGAAGAGGGAGAAGAGGCGGACCGTCATGGAGTTGCGGGGCTTCATGCGCGCCGTCATGGCAGTATCCTCTCGAATTTATAGCCGACGCCCCAGACCGTCGCGATGGTAAAGAAGTCGTGCGGGTAGGCGTCCAGCTTCTGGCGCAGGCGCTTGATGTGGGAATCGACGGCGCGATAGTTGCCCACGTGCTCGTAGCCCCAGACGAGCGTGAGCAGGTTGTCGCGCGTGAACACGCGCCCCGGGGAGGAGGCAAGCGTGTAGAGCAGCTCGATTTCCCGGCGCGTGAGATTCAGCCTGTGCCCGTCCAGCGAGACGCTCAGCGAGGGCAGATGGATCGAGAGCGTGCCGATGACGAGCGTCTCATCTCCGGAGGCCGCGGGCAGGCGGCGCAGCACGGCGCGGATGCGCGCCATGACCTCGCCGGGCGAGAACGGCTTGACGATGTAGTCGTCCGCGCCGATGTCCAGGCCGAGGATGCGGTCGGCGTCCTCGTCGCGCGCGGTGATCATCAGGATGGGCACGCTCGACACACTGCGGATGCGCCGGCAGACCTCCAGGCCGTCGATGCCCGGGAGCATGATGTCCAGCAGGATCAGCGAGGGCGCGGCGGCGTCAAAGAGGGAGAGCGCCTCCTCGCCGCTGCGCGCGGGAAGGCAGGTCCAGCCCTCGGCCTTGATATATTGGGTCAGGATTTCAAGAATCTGTTCGTTGTCGTCGACGACGAGAATCGGGTTCATGCAAATGCCTCCGTTTCCTGAGGGGCGGCGCACCGGGCTGCCGGACAGGGTTCTGAGCAAAGGAAGGGGCGTTTCTATCCTTCCCGGGCCGGAGCGGTTTTGTGCGCCCCGGCTGCGGACAAAAAGCCCGGACTGGCAATGTTATTGTAGGGGGTTTATGCGGGATTGTCAATTTTGATTGACAATTTCGGGAAAGCGCCCAAAAAGCCACACTTTTGCCATAATTGATCGCTACAATCAAGAAACCATCCGGAAGGAGGGCTTTTTATAATGAAGCTTTTTTTGGTGTCCATGCTGCTTGCCTGCGCGCTGATGGGCGGCGCGGCAGCGTCCGGCGAGGCGATCTACTCCGACGGCATCTATCGCGGCTTCTACTATGATGGAGGCATCGAGCAGATCGCCATCCAGTTTGAGCTGCGGGGCGGCGTGTTTGACTCCATCATCTATCGCGGCGTCAAATACAAGGACGGCGACTACATGAGCGAGGACGCGAGCGACGCGCAGAAGGCGACGCTCGACCAATACCGTCAGTTGGCGGATTACCTGATCGGCAAGGGCGTCGACGCGATCGATGACCTGTACAGCCCCTACGACATCGTCGAGGATGTTGACGCGGTCACGACGGCGACGATGCAGTCCTCCAAGCTGATCTCCGCGCTCTGGGACGGGCTCAACCGCCATCCCTATAAGCTGGTGGATACGACGAAGCTGCCCGCGGCTGAGCCCTATGCGGACGGCGTCTACCGCGGCTCCTACATGGAGGACGGCGGCGAGCAGGTCGCGCTGGAATTCACCGTCGAGGACAACCGCTTCACGGAGATCCACTACCGGACGCTTTCCTATAAGAATGAGGACTACCTGAGCGAGGAGGCGTCCGACGGCGTGCGCCAGGTCGCCGCGCAGTTTGAGCAGTTGATCGCCTATCTGGTCGGACAGCCGATTGCCAGCGTGAACGACCTCTACCTGCCCGGCGAGATCGTCGCGGATACGGACGTCTCCAGCGGCGCGACGCTGCGCGCGCCCAAGGTCATCTCCGCCATCTGGGACGGGCTGGGGCGGCACACCTACAGAATTGACTGAACGGCGCATAAATAAAATGTGTTTCTTTTGAGTCTTGTCCAAAAAAACACACTTTTGCCACAAACCTCCATTATAATGTAAAAAAACTCCAAAGCCCCGATGCGGGGCGGAGGATGAGTGGGAAAAGGAGAGATGATCCATGAAGAAGATCCTTTCTGCCGCTGTGCTGGCGGCGCTGCTGCTGTGCCTGGTCATCCCGGCGATGGCTGAGGGCGTTCAGATCGGTCAGGTTGAATATGCCGCGCATGGCACGAAGTGCTTTGCGGTGCTGACCGTCGCGATGCAGGACGGCGTGATCGCCGACGCCTACATCGACGAGTTCCAGTTCATGGCTGCCGACACGAGCGTGGGCGTGCCCAACAGCGACGCCGACTTCGGCACGAGCTATCCCGAGGGCAAGGTGCTGGCCTCCAAGAAGGTCAACGCTGCGCAGTATAGCGCGAACATGGCCGAGAAGGCCGGCTCCACCGTCGCGCTCGACGCGAACTACGCCGCGATTGAAGCCTTTGTGACCGGCAAGACCATTGCCGAGCTTGAGGCTGCTGTCGAGGGCAAGACCGCTGAGGAGATGGTCGACGCTGTCACCGGCTGCACGCTGGTGGACACGCTGGGCTATGTCAACGGCCTGATCGAGGCTGCGAAGGCTGCGCAGTAAACCGCAAATGGCCTGAAGGCTCCCATCCGGGAGCCTTCTTTCTGTTTGCGGCACAACAAACCACTGCCAAGTCACTTTCCAAGATGGAATCGATGAAAAGTCATTTGGGAAAAACTTTCTGTCGAAAAACCACACTTTTGACATAAGTGCCGCCTATAATGCGAGCTATCGACAGGCGGCTTCAAGCGGGAGGCCGCCAGGATACGACTTCAAATGGAAAGAAAGGAAAGACACCATGAAGAAGATTCTCTCTGCCATCGTCCTCGCTGCGCTGCTGCTGACCGTCGCGACCGGCGCGCTCGCCGCCACCGGCTTGGGCACCGTGACCGCCGTCTCCTGCACCGCCGCCACCGCCGACGCGGCCGGCTCCGTCGAGGTCGACACCACCGTGTGCGCCGTGACGATCGACGAAGAGGGCAAGATCACCTCCATCAGCTTCGATGTCGTGCAGAGCAAGGGCACCTTCGACGCGACCGGCGCGCTGACCTGCGAGGCCACCATGGCGCCCCAGAGCAAGAAGGAGCTGGGCGAGGACTACGGCATGGGCAAGTATTCCCCCATCGGCAAGGAGTATGACGAGCAGATGGAGGCCCTGGAGGCCTGGTGCATCGGCAAGACCGTCGAGGAGATCACCGGCATGACGCTGGAGGCGGGCGTGGCGACCGACGCCGACCTGGTCAGCGGCTGCACTGTGCACATCACCGATCAGCTCGCTGCGCTGGCGAAGGCTGCCGCCGCGGCGAAGTAATTCCCAAGGCCCCGGAATTATCCGCAAAAAAACAGAATCGGGAGGCGACATCCGGCAGGGCCGGGTGCCGCCTCCTGCTTTGTGCGGGGGCCGCGGGGCGTGCGGGATTCGGACGGGCCTTATTTGACGTTCGAAACGGATAATCATGCATATTATTTGTATATGTGGCTGAAAAAACACGGGAAAATGATGCGTGCGGTTTACAATTTCTTCGTGATCGTGTACAATAAGAGGCACGAAGGCGGCCCGGCGGGCAGCCCGTGCAAACGACAGAAAAGGAGCGGTTGTTATGTCCCAGACTTCCACCCCCGCGAAGAAAAAAGGCTTCACCATGCCCCATACCTTCGTCATCCTGCTGATCATCATCGCCTTTGCGGTGGTGCTGACGTGGGTCGTGCCCAGCGGCAAGTATGCCCGCGTGGAGAACGCGCAGGGCACCAAGGTGGTCGACGCCTCCGCATTTGAGTATGTGGAGAACGTGGCTGTCAATCCGCTGGACGTGCCGATGATCATCATCAACGCGTTCATCTCCAACGCCGACCTGATCCTGCTGGTGCTCTTCAGCGGCGGCGCGATCTACATGCTGACCTCCGCGGGCGTGCTGCAGGCGCTGGTCGCGCTGGTCGCCAGGCGCTTTTCCAACCGGCTGGAGATCTTCATCCCCGTGCTGATGCTCGTCTTCGCGCTGATCTGCACGACGCAGGGCGTCAACACGTTCATCGGCTTCGCGCCTATCACGGTCATGCTCGCGCTGAGCCTGGGGCTTGACTCCATTGTCGGCGTCGGCATCATCCTGCTGGGCGGCGCGATCGGCTTCTCGACCGGCACGCTCAACGTCAGCACGACGCTCGTCGCGCAGAAGATCGCCGAGCTGCCGACCTATTCCGGCATCGGCTACCGCTGGATCTGCTTCGCCGTGTATTATGTCGTCACGAGCGCGTGGCTCGTGCACTACGCCAAAAAGGTACGCAAGAACCCTGAGTGCTCGCCGATGTACGACCTGGACAAGACCAGCGAGTTCAAATCCGCGAAGCTCGAGGATTTCGGCGGGATGGACGTGCGCAAGGTGCTGTGCATCGTTGCGCTGGTGGCCGTGCTCGTGCTGATCGTCTACGGCTGCATCTATCAGGGCTGGGGCTTTGCCGAGCAGAGCGCCGCGTTCCTCGTCTTCTCCGTCGTCGTGGGCATCATCGCGGGCTTCGGCGCGAACAAGATCTGCGCGGAATTCATGAACGGCTGCAAGAAGATGCTCGCCGCGGGCTTCATCATCGGCTTTGCCCGTGCAATCGGCGGCGTGCTCTCCGCCGGCGTCATCACCGACACCATCGTCCATGCGCTGGCCGTGATGCTGACCGGCCTGCCCTCCGCGCTGCTGGGCGTGGGCATGCTCTTTGCCAACACTGTCATCAACGTGTTCCTGACCTCCGGCTCCGGCCAGGCGGCGGCAGTCATGCCGATCATGATCCCGCTGTCCGATCTGCTGGGCATCACGCGGCAGACCTGCGTGCTCTCCTTCAACTTTGGTGACGGCTTCTGCAACTACATCCTCCCGACCTCGACCGCGCTGATGGGCATCCTGAGCGCGGGCAACGTGCCCTATGACCGCTGGATGCGCTTCATGTGGAAGCTCTTCCTCGTCTGGTTCGCGGTGGGCGCCGTGCTCGTCGTCGTTGCGCAGATGATCGGCTTTGGCCCGATGTAAAGGGGGATCCACCTTGAAGGAAAGGCTCTATGGGCTGATCGACGCACAGCGCGAGCGGCTCTTTGACATCGCGGACTATATCCACGACCATCCCGAATACGACGGCGAGGAATTCGAGGCGAGCGCCCTGCTGGAGGATTATCTCGCGGAACATGGCTTTGCCGTGGAGCGCGGGCTCAAGGGCTGGCCGACGGCCTTCCGCGCGGTGTACAGCCAGGGCGAGGGCGGGCCGCGCATCGGCCTGCTCTGCGAATACGATGCCCTTCGCGGGCTCGGCCATGGCTGCGGCCATCATCTGCAGGGCCCCTGCATCTGCGCGGTGGCCGTCGCGCTCAGGGAGGCGGGCTTTGCGCAGCCCTTCAGCGTGGTCGTCTACGGCACGCCGGCGGAGGAGACGCGCGGCGCGAAGGTCTCCATGTGGGAGGATGGCTATTTCCGGGATATCGACGTCGCGCTGATGATGCACGGCGGGCCGGATACCTGCGTGGACGAAAAGAGCCTCGCCCTCTCCAATTTCCTCGTCACCTTCCGGGGCGTGGGCGCGCATGCGGCGCTCGCGCCGGAGAAGGGGCGCAGCGCGCTGGATGCGCTGCTGCTCGCGTTCAACGGCATCGAGTTTCTTCGCGAGCATGTGCGAGAGGACACGCGCATGCATTACACCATCAAGGAGAGCCCGGGGCCGACGAACGTCGTGCCCGCGCGGGCGATCGGCGAATTCTCGCTGCGCAGCTATTCGCGCGACGTGCTCAACGACGTCTGCGCGCGCTTTAAGAAGATCATCGAGGGCGCGGCGATGATGGCGGACGTCGACTTTGAGATCGTGCAGGAGAAGACGCTGGATAACAAGGTGCCCTGCTATGCGCTCAACGACGTCCTGATGGACAACGCGCGCGCCTGCGGCGCGCCGGGCCTGGGCCCTGTGCGCAAAAAGACGGGCAGCACGGACTTTGGCAATGTGACCAACCACATGCCGGGCTGCTGCATCCGCGTCAAGTTCGTCCCCGAGGGGACGTCGAGCCACTCGCAGGCCTTCGTGGACGCCGGCAAGACGCAGGAGGGCCACGACGCCATCCTCTACGGCGCTAAGACGCTGGCCGGCACGGTCTGCGACATCCTGAGCGACCCTGAATTGCTCAGGAGGATGTGGGCAGACTTTGAAGAGGCAAAGAAGCGGGCCTGAGGCCAAACAGAATCAGGCGATATGGACTGTCAGAAGAAGAATCCAAATATTCCAGGAAAACGAATGCCGGGCGCCCGAAGGTTTCCAAAGGGCGATCGGAAAGCCCCTTGGCGGGGCGTTTGGGGCAGAGCCCCAAGCCCAAAGGTCAAGCGGTTCAGAGAAATGTTTTTCTGGAGTGTACGGAATGCGTCTGACAGCCCTTTTCTGCTGCTCTCAGGCCGGAAGGCTTGAAGCGGGCGGAAAGATCAGCTATAATAGAGACGTTCATGGCCGCCCCTGAGCGCGGCGGCCGAAGATCGAAGAGACGGAAGAGAGGATGAACCGGAATGGAGAGAAAGAACGCATGGACGGGCCGCAGCGAAGCGGAGCTCGCTCAGATTGAGGCGATGAGCAAGGCGTATTGCGCCTATATCGACGCGGGAAAGACCGAGCGCGAGTGCGTGACGGTTTCCGAAAAGCTGAGCCAGGAGAAGGGCTTTGCGAATCTGGCGGACTGCATCCGCGAAAACCGCGCGCTCGCCGCGGGTGATCGCGTCTACCGCGCCTGGATGGGCAAGTGCTTCGTGGCCTTTGTGCTGGGCCGCCATCCGCTGAGCGAGGGCATGAACATCGTCGGCGCGCACATCGACTCGCCGCGCATCGATATCAAGCAGAACCCGCTCTACGAGGAGGAGGGCTTTGCCTATCTGGATACCCACTACTACGGCGGCATCAAGAAGTACCAGTGGCTGGCGATGCCGCTGGCGCTGCACGGCGTGATCGCCAAAAAGGACGGTACGGTCGTGACCGTCAGCGTCGGTGAGCGCGACGACGAGCCCGTCTTCTGCATCACCGACCTGCTCCCGCATCTGGCGGCGGAGCAGATGAGCAAGACCGCAAAGGACCTGATCGAGGGCGAGGCGCTCAACGTGCTCATCGGCGGCAGGCCGCTGGAGGGCGAGGAGAAGGAGCCCGTCAAGGCGGGCGTGCTGAAGCTGCTGAGGGAGCAGTACGGCGTGGAGGAGGAGGACTTCCTCTCCGCCGAGCTGGAGGTCGTGCCGGCGGGCCGCGCGCGCGAAGTGGGCTTCGACCGCAGCATGATCATGGCCTATGGCCACGACGACCGCGTCTGCGCCTATCCGTCTCTGGCGGCCGTGCTCGACTTCGAGGGCGTGCCGGAGTACACGCTCTGCTGCGTGCTGACCGACAAGGAGGAGATCGGCAGCGTGGGCGCGACGGGCATGGATTCCCGCTTCTTTGAGAACATCGTCGCCGAGCTCTGTGCGCTTGCCGGGGAGCCGGGCGACCTCGCGCTGCGCCGCACGCTTGGCAATAGCCGCATGCTCTCCAGTGACGTGAGCGCGGGCTTTGACCCGGCGTTCGCGCAGGTCTTTGAGAAGAAGAACGCGGCGTTCCTGGGCCGCGGCGTCTGCTTCAACAAGTTCACCGGCAGCCGCGGCAAGGGCGGCTCCAACGACGCCAACGCCGAGTATATTGCCTCGCTGCGCCGGATCATGGACGACGCCGGCGTGGCGTTCCAGACGGCGGAGCTGGGCCGCGTGGACGTGGGCGGCGGCGGAACGATCGCCTACATGTGCGCCAAGTACGGCATGAACGTCATCGACTCCGGCATTCCGGTGCTCTCGATGCACGCGCCCTACGAGGTGATCAGCAAGGTCGATCTCTACGAGGGCTACCGCTGCTACTGCGCGTTCCTGCGGGACGCGGGGCCGGTGGAGGGCTGAGCGATCCGGGCCGCCGGGCGGGCATGTCCCACCGGCGGCCTTTTGGCCTGAATGGGCAGCACAGAACAAAACGACGACACAGGAGAGAAACGAACGATGAGCCTTGAAAAGCAGATGAAGACCGGCCAGGTCTACGTGGAATTCGGCCACACGTCTCCGGAGGACATCGCCTACGAGCAGGAGATCGACCGCCAGCGCAGGCAGTGCAAGGAGCTCTGCTTCGCCTACGGCCAGACGCCGCCGTCGGACATGAAGCGCAAAAACGATATCCTGCGCCGCCTGCTGGGCAGCGTGGGCAAGAACCTGTGGATGGAGGCGCCGATCCACTTCGCCTACGGCTGCAACACGCACATCGGCGACAACGTCTACGCGAATTTCAACCTGACCGTCGTCGACGACGGCGAGGTCGAGATCGGCGACAACGTGATGTTCGCGCCGAACGTCACGATCTCCACGACCGGGCATCCCATCCATCCGTCATTCCGCGACAAAGGCGCGCAGTTCTCCCTCCCCGTGCGCATCGGCGCGCATGTGTGGATCGGCGCCAACGTCGTCATCCTGCCCGGCGTGACGATCGGGGAAAACAGCGTCATCGGCGCGGGCAGCGTCGTCACGCATGACGTGCCGGCCAACACGGTCGCCTATGGCGTGCCCTGCCGCCCGGTGCGCAGCATCACGGAGGAGGACCTGCTCTATGCCCGCAAGGGTGTGCGGATCAATGAGGACTGGGATCGCTGAGCGGCGGGCGGCGCCTGTCAGGCGTCCGCTGACGGCGCGGGATATGCGCTTTGCCGTCGCTTGCACGGTGGTGCTGACGCTGCTGGCGCACGCGTACCGCTTTTTGAACGCGGGCTTTGGGCTCGACGCGATGCTCATCGCCGAGCAGGTGGACATCGAGACGCAGATCTCCCTGGGCAGGTTCATGCAGCCGCTGTACTGGCTGGTGCGCGGCTACATCACCGCGCCGCCCGTCATCGGCCTGTTCGCGACGGCGTTTTTGGCCGGCGCCGTGCTGATCGTGCTCGCGCTGACGGGCATCCGCAGCCGGCTGGGCATTGCGCTGACCTGCGGGGTGCTCGCGGTCAACGAGACGCTCTGCGTGTCCTATGCCTCCTACCTGCCCTGGGTGGATGTGTATATGCTCTCGCTGCTGCTGTGCGTGCTGGCGGTCTTTGTGCAGACGCGCCTGCGGTGCGGCTTCCTGCTCAGCCCGCTGCTCTACTGCGTGGCGCTGGGGCTGTATCAGAGCTATTTGCAGGCCGCGGCCGCGCTGGTGATGCTGATGCTGCTCGCCCGCGCGCTTTCAGGCGAGCGGCCCGGCGCGCTGCTTGTCGAGGGCTTGGGTCATGCGGGCGCGATGCTTGCGGGCCTGCTGCTCTATGCGCTCGTTTACCGGCTCGCGATTGCGCTCTACGGCACGTCGGTCTCCACGGAGTACAACACCGTGGCCGAGGTGGGCCATTATACGCTCTCCGCGATTCCCGGCCTGCTCAAAAAGACCTATTGGGGGCCGATTCGCTATTTCTTTGCGCCGGAGGACGCGACCTTTTTCCCGCCTGCGCTCAACGTGCTGCTGGCCGTGCTGGCGCTCGGCGCGTTGATTGGCCTGGCCCACAAGCTCCCACTGGCGTCCAAGGGGCTGATCGTGCTGATTCTCGTGCTGCTGCCCTTTGGCATGAACTTCGTGACGTTCATCTCCAAGGGCATCGTTCACATGCTGATGAACTACGCGTATTTCTTCTTCTATGTGCTCTGCATCCTGCTGGCCGAGCGCGCGGGAGAGACGCTTTGCGTCCGCCCGGCGGTGCTGCGCGCGGCGACGCCCGTGCTGCTCACGGGTGTGCTGGGCGTCAGCATCCTGACGGCGAACACGCTCTACATGAAGCGCGACCTCGAGCTGCAGAGCACGCTCTCCGTCATGACCCGCGTGCTGGAGCGCCTGGAGGAGGAGGAGGGCTATGTGCCGGGCGAGACGCCGGTGGTGATCCTGGGTTACCTGCCTGCCTCGAGCATGGCGATGATCCGCCCGGGCTTTGAGGACATCTCCGAGTTTCAGGGCATGCGCTCGACCTATGCGGACGCCTATGACCGTTCGCACGCCTGGTATCTGCAGACGCTGTTGGGATACCGGGTGAATCTGCTCGACTGGGAGGTCTGCGTGGCGTATTCGGAGGACTCGATCACGCAGGATATCCCAAGATTTCCGGATCGGGACTGCGTTCAGATCATCGACGGCATCACCTTTGTTCGGCTGTGAGGAAGGAGGCATGAGGAAAAGCATGAAAACGGAGCCGTCTCAGATTCTGTGCGCCGGGAAGCGCGCTGCGCTGTACACGGCGCTCTGCACGCTGGCGTTTTTGCTGATCGGACATGCGTTCTGCTGGTTCAACATTGGCTATTCGGGCAGGGGCGTGATGCTCAACCTGTCGGCGCTGCGGGGCAGCCAGATCAGCTCGGGCAGCTGGGCGCAGCCGCTGTATGCGGCGCTGCGCGGAAACCTCTCCGCGCCGATGCTTGTCGGGCTGCTCAGCTGCCTGTATCTTGCGCTGACGGCGGCGGTCGCGGCGCAGACGCTGCGCATCCGCGCGCGCCTGCCGCTGACGCTGCTGTGCGGCGTGCTCAGCCTGAACGTCTGCGTGACGGCGATCAACGCCTCGGAGCTTCACATCGCCGACGCCTGCTTCCTCGCGCTGCTGCTGTGCGTGCTGGGCGCGGCAATCGTGGAATGGGGCTGGGCGGGCACGGCCGCCGCTGCCGTGCTCTTCGGCGCGGGCGCTGCGCTGCGCGCGCCGATGCTCTCCGCCGGGGCGGCGCTGCTGGTGCTCATCGCGCTGCGCACGTTGCTGGAGGAGGAAAGGCCCCGTGCTGCGCTGGGCGTCCTTGGAAGGGGCGCGCTCGCGCTCTTGGCTGGGGCGGCGCTGCACGTCGTCGGCTATGCCGTGCTGACGCGCAGGCAGGGCCTTGAATGGGAGGCCTCGCTGCAAAAGCCGCTGGGCGCGACAGAGGGTGGCCTTTTGGGCGCCTGGCTGGAGCCGCTGCGGCAGCTGGTGCAGCCGATGACGGCCTATCGCGCGCTGGGCGGCGTGCTGGGCGCGCTGCTGCTGGCGGGCGGTGCCGCGCTGCTGATCCTGCTGCTGCGGGGCCGCGGAAGGGGCGTCTGCGCGCTCGCGGCGCTGCTGGCGCTGGGGCTGCCGCTTGCGGCCAATCTGCCCGTGTTTGCTGGCGAAGCGCCCTCGACGACGGCGCAGACCGGCGCCTACTGGCTGCTCACGGCCGGCGTGCTGATGCTCTTTGACCTGCGGGAGAAAAGGCAGCCCCTGGGCCGCGCGGCCGGCGTCGCGCTGGGCGCGGGCGTGGGCGTGCTGCTGCTGAGCGCGGTGATCTTCTCCAACCAGGTCTATCTCAAGAGGAACCTCGAGCAGCAGAGCACGCTCTCGGTCATGACGCGCGTGCTCGACCGCGTGGAGAAGACGGAGGGCTATGATCCGGGCGTGACGCCCGTCGCGCTGCTGGGCTCGCTGGAGGATTCGCCGCTGGCGACGGACCGTGCGGGCTTTGAGCACCTGTCGGACTTTGACGCGGCGCAGAACAACTTCGCCGCGACCGGCATGGAGGAGCTGACCTGGTACATGTGGGAGATCATGGGCTATCCCTGCAATCTGGTCAGCTATTATGAGGCGGACATGCTCGCGCAGCGCGAGGATGTGCAGGCCATGCCGGTTTTCCCGGCGGCGGGCAGCTGCCAAATGATCGACGGCACCGTCGTCGTCAGGCTGAGCGGGGAGTAATGCGGTGAATTGTCTATGGGCTGGAGTACAGCCGCGAAGCGAACATGGGGTCAAGGGGCGAAGTCCCTTGGCAGGCTTGGGCGGCAGCAAAACGTTCCAATAAACTCATGAAAACGTAGTTTCAGAGCAGGATGCGAAGCATCCTACGATTGAAACGGGTTTGATCCACGACGCATGAATTCAGAGGCAAAGCAGTATCAGACGAAGAACGGTATAGAGCCTACAAAACAGCCGCGCCGGATGCGTTCCGGCGCGGCTGCTTTATGAATGCGCTTACTGCGCGAACTGGCTCTCGTAGAGCTGATGGTAGAAGCCGCCGTGGGCGAGCAGCTCCTCGTGCGTGCCCTGCTCGACGACGTGCCCGTCGCGCATGACGAGGATGACGTCCGCGCTCTGGATCGTCGAGAGGCGGTGGGCGACGATGAAGCTCGTGCGGCCCTGCATCATCTGCGCGAAGGCGGACTGGATGCGCAGCTCGGTGCGCGTGTCGATGGAGGAGGTCGCCTCGTCGAGGATCAGCATCGGCGGCAGACAGAGCATGACGCGCGCGATGCACAGAAGCTGCTTTTGTCCCTGGGAGAGCTGCCCGCCCGATTCGCTGATGACGGTCGAGTAGCCGTCGGGCAGGCGGCGAATGAAGCTGTGCGCATGCGCGGCCTTCGCCGCCTCGACGATCTCCTCAAAGCTCGCGTCCGGCCTGCCCATCGCGATGTTGTCGCGGATCGTGCCGGAGGAGAGCCAGGTGTCTTGGAGCACCATGCCGATATTCTGGCGCAGCGCACCGCGCGTGACCTCGCGCGTCTCGATCCCATCGACGCGGATCTCGCCGCTGTTTACGTCGTAGAAGCGCATCAGCAGGTTGATGAGCGTCGTCTTGCCGCAGCCCGTCGGGCCGACGATGGCCACGCGCTGGCCGGGTCTGACGCGAAGCGTGAAGTCCTCGATCAGCTTGCGCTCGGGCGTGTAGGAGAAGCAGACGTGGTCAAGCGCCACCTCGCCGCGCACCTCGCCAAGCGCCTTTGCCGGCTTGGGATCGGGCGTCTGCGACGGCTCGTCGATCAGCTCGAAGATGCGCCCCGCGCAGGCCAGCGCGTTTTGCAGCTCCGTGATGACGCCGGAGATCTCGTTAAAGGGCTTCGTGTACTGGTTGGCGTAGGAGAGGAAGCTCGAGAGGCCGCCGACGGTCAGCGCGCCGCTGACGGCGGCAAGCGCGCCGGTCAGCCCGACGCCCGCGTAGACGATCGCGTTGACAAAGCGCGTGCAGGGGTTGGTCAACGAGGAGAAGAACGTCGCGCGCAGCGAGCACTGGCGCAGGCGCTCGTTGACCTCGTCAAACTCGGAGAGCGTCTGTGCGCCGTGGCCGAAGGCCTGCACGAGCTTCTGCTCGCCGATGGCCTCGTCGATCAGCGCGGTCTGCTCGCCGCGGGTCTTCGTCTGCAGGCGGAACATGTCGTAGGTGCGCCGGGCGATAAAGTTGGCGACGAACAGCGACAGCGGCGTGATCAGCACGACGACCAGCGTGATCGGCGCGCTGAGCGTGAGCATGAAGATCAGCGTGCCCAGGATCGTCATGACGCCGGTGAACAGCTGCGTAAAGCCCATCAGCAGGCCGTCGGCAAACGTGTCGACATCCGAGATCATGCGGCTGACGATGTCGCCGGTCGGATGCGCGTCGAGATACTTGAGCGGCAGCGTCTGGATGTGCGCGAAGGCGTCGCGGCGGATGTCGCGCACGGTGTTGTAGGTCACGCGGTTGTTGAGTTCATTCTGGAGCCACTGCGCGCCCGCTGTCACCAGGACGCAGACGGCGATGGTTTTGAGGATCGGCACGAGCGCGTCAAAGCGCACCACTCCCGGGGCGACGATGCAGTCGATCGCGCGGCCGACGAGGACCGGCACGTAGAGCGTCAGCGCGACGGAGACGAGCGAGAGCAGCAGCGAGAGCGCGACGAGCGGCATATGCGGGCGGATATAGGCGAGCACGCGGCGCAGCACGGCGCGCTGGTTTGCCGGCTTCTTCTTCCTATCAGGCATGGGCGGTCACCTCCCTGGCGGCGGGCGCGCTGTCCTGCCTGAACTGGGAACGATAGATCTCCTGATAGACCGGGCAGGCGGCGAGCAGCTCGTCGTGCGTGCCCATCCCCACGACCTTGCCGTCGTCGAGCACGAGGATCAGGTCCGCGAAGCGGATCGACGCGGCGCGCTGGGAGACGATGAACGTCGTCGGCGGGTTTTCCATCTGCCGGATGGCGCGGCGAAGCGCGGCGTCCGTCGCATAGTCGAGCGCGGAGGCGCTGTCGTCGAGAATCAGGATTTCCGGATTGCGCACGAGCGCGCGGGCAATCGTCAGGCGCTGGCGCTGGCCGCCGGAGAAGTTGCGCCCGCCCTGCTCAACGGGCTCGTCGAGGCCTAGCGGCTTGGCGGCGACGACGTCGAGCGCCTGCGCGGTTTCAAGCGCACGGCGCAGCGCCTCCTCGTCCGCCTCCGGGTTGCCCCAGAGCAGGTTGCTGCGGATCGTGCCCTTGAAGAGCACGGCCTTCTGCGGCACGACGGCGATGCGCTCGCGCAGCGCCTCGCGCTTCATGTCGCTGACGCAAATGCCGTCGACGAGCACGCGGCCCCGTGTCGCGTCGTAGAAGCGGGGAATGAGATTGACGAGGGTCGTCTTGCCGCTGCCCGTGCCGCCGATGATGCCGATGGTCTGGCCGGGCTCGGCGGTAAAGCTCACGTCCGTGAGCGATTCCGCGCCCGCGCCCTGATAGGTCAGGCAGACGTGGTCAAAGACGACGCGGCCGCGCGGGGCATCCGCCGCCGGGACGAGCGTGCCCTCCTGCTGGCCGGGCTGCACGTCGAGCACGCCCGCGATGCGGTCGCCGCAGGCGGCGGCCTTCGTCAGCAGAATGATCAGGTTGGCCATCTTGACCAGCTCCACAAGGATTTGGCTCATGTAGTTGTAGAGCGCGACGACCTGGCCCTGCGAGAGGTCGCCCAGCTGCACGCGCATCGCGCCCCTGTGAATCAGCAGGATCACGGCGGCGTTGATGACGACGTAGGTGACGGGGTTCATCGCGGCGGAGACGCGGCCGACGGCGAGCTGCATCCGCGTGAGGAGGCGGTTGAGCTTTTGGAAGCGCTGCTCCTGCGCCTGCTCCTTGCCAAACGCGCGCACGACGCGCACGCCCGTCAGGTTTTCCCGCGTCGCGGCGGTCACGCTGTCCAGCTGCCCCTGCACGCGCCGGTACATCGGAATCGTCACCAGCATGATGCCAAAGACGATGACGCAGAGCACGGCGATCACGCCGGCAAAGATCGCGGCGCAGGAGACGTCGATGGTGAACGCCATGATCATCGCGCCGAAGACGACGAACGGCGAGCGCAGCAGCAGGCGCAGCGTCATGTTGACGCCCGTCTGCACCTGGTTGACGTCGCTGGTCATGCGCGTGACGAGCGTGGAGGTGCCGATGCGGTCGAGCTCCGTGTAGCCCAGACGGCCGATGTGCTCCATGAGCGCGTGGCGCAGGCGCGCGGAGAAGCCGATGGCCGCCTTGGCGGCGAAATACTGCGCCGTCACGGCGCTGAGCAGGCCGACGCCGCCCAGCGCGACGAGCCAGAGGCACATGCGCACGATGTACCCGCGGTCGAGCGCGGGAATGCCCCTGTCGATGATCGCCGCGACGATCAGCGGCACGATCAGCTCAAAGGACGCCTCGAGCAGCTTGAACAGCGGCCCCAGCACGCATTCGCGGCCAAAGCCCTTCATATACACCAGAAGCTTTTTCAAAATCATCCGCCTTCCCTGCCGCGCGTTTCCTTTTCTGCGGCGATACCCCGCTGCCGCGGGGCACGCTTATTATACCGGGTTTGCCCTGAATTTTCAACAGCGGGCGGGGAACAGAGATAAATAAATAACAATGAAGGATTTATGCGCCCAGCGGAGAAATACAAAAAGGTTACGGATTCGCGCGTTTTCTCTGCCCTGGCGGAGGGCGCGCACAGGGCTTGAGCCAACAAACAGAAGCATACGGCATGACGGCGAGGAGGAACTTTTATGGCATATCAGTATGACATTCCCTTTCATGTCGACCTGAGCGGGCGCGTCGCGCTGGTGACGGGGGGCAACGGCGGCATCGGCGGCATGTTCTGCCGCGCGCTGGCGGCCTGCGGCGCGAAGGTCATCGTCCTGGGACGCAACCTGGAGCGCTGCCAGAAGGTCGTCGACGAGATCGTCGCGGGCGGCGGCGAGGCGGACGCCATCAGCGCGGACGTGACGGACGAGGCTGCGATGCTGCGCGTCAAGGAGGAGGTCGAGCGCAAATACGGAAAGCTCAACATCCTGATCAACGCCGCGGGCGGCAACGTGCGCAGCGCGACCGTGCCGCAGGAGCAGATGGCTGACGGTGGGGAGACGACGTTCTTTGACGTGCCGGCCAGCGAGATTCAGAAGGAGCTCGACCTCAACCTGCGCGGCACCTGGATGCCCAGCAAGATCCTGACCCCGCTGATGCTGGGCCAGCAGGGCGCCTGCGTGATCAACATCTCCTCGATGAGCGCGTTTGGCCCGCTGACGAAGATCCCGGGCTATTCCGCGGCGAAGGCCGGCGTCTCGAACTTCACGCAGTGGCTGGCGACCTACCTGGCGCGCTCCGGCGTGCGCGTCAACGCGATCGCGCCGGGCTTCTTCGCGACGGAGCAGAACCACGCGCTGCAGTTCAACCCGGACGGCACGCCCACCCCGCGCCGCCAGAAGATCATCAACGGCACGCCGATGGGCCGCTACGGCGAGCTCAATGAGCTCATCGGCGCGATGCTCTTCCTCGTCGACGAGCGCGCCGCGGGCTTCGTGACCGGCATCGTGCTGCCGGTGGACGGCGGCTACAGCGCGTATTCCGGCGTGTAATCCCCGGCCTGACAGAGCTGCTTATACAGGCGCGAAGCGAAGAAGGGAGTCTGAGGGATGAAATCCCTCAGGCAGGTCATAGGGCGGCAGCCCTATTGTCTCCCACATGCAAAAGCAGTCTAAGAGCAGGCTGCGCAGCAGCCTACGATTGAGACGGGGCCGATTCCGCAAAGCAGTGCAATCCCTGGACAAGGCTTGAACAGAAAAGCGCATCCCCTCTGCCCAAATCGGGCGGAAGGGATGCGCTTTTTCTTTTGCTGCGGAAGCGGCTTAGGCCTTCTCGGCGGCGAGCCACTCGTCGGCCTTCGCGGCGGACATGCGCTTGATGGTCTCCGCGGTGAACGGGGACTCGGCACCGCCGAAGGCGTAGAGGAAGAACTTGCCGTCCGGCGTCTTGTAGAGGGTCTCCTCATAGCCGGCGGGATCGCCAAAGGCGCCATGCGCGCGCTTCTTGATCAGCTCGGCGGTCTCGGTGTCGTATTCGACCTTGCAAATCAGCTTTTTCATAATGATGATAATTCCTTTCAAGGGCAGGCCGGCGCGCCATGCACACCGCCTGACGGTGTATTGTTGATCTTTTTTGAGGATTTACAAGGGAAAATCCCCTGTGCAAAGGTATCATAGCATAAATCTTTTCAAAAGGCAACACCTGGAGGACAACCGTTTTTTATGCGCGGAGCCGCAAGACGGCAGGCCCGGGCGGTCTGTCGTTCAGAGCGCACAAAACCCAAAGCGAAAACTCGGACAGAAACGCCCCGCATACGCCTTGAACGGCACAGAAGGGAAAAAAGACCATTCGCATGATTGGATAAACCTGATAAAAAAGCCGCGAGGATCGGAAGCATTCCAGCGTTTGCCGGGAAATCAGTGATGGATGACGTCCGCGCAGGCGCGAATGCGCGCCACGGCGCGCGCCCCGGGCCCGCAGAGATAGGCATAGGTCGTCTCAGGCACGAGCGGACGGATGGCCTCCAGTGGGCCGTCGTGGATGAGCTGGCGCACATGCGAGGCGCTGATGGCCTCGCCGTCGTGCTCCGCACGGCGGATGACGCGCAGCGTAACGCCGGCGCCGGGCAGGATGCGCGCGAGCGCCTCGTTGTAGGCCCGGGTCGTCGGCGAAAAGGGCTCCTCGCCGACATAGCGGCAGACGATGTGCAGCGCCTGCGCGATGCGCGTGAAGAGCGTCGCATCCAGCGCCGCGTGGACGCGCGTGACGAGCGCGTCGTCCTTTAAGAAATAGGAAGGAAAGGTCACGGAGGAGATCATGTAGCTGCCGGAGGGGACGACGGTCACGTTGTCATACGCCGCGGCGGCGGCCTTGACCATCGCCAGGCGGTCCTCGTAGGGGACGAGCGAGCAGTCCTCGCTGAGCACGAAGAGCACGACGCGCTCATTTTCCAGCGCGGCCCGGCGCAGCAGCGCGGCATGTCCGTTCGTGAAGGGGTTGGCGTTCATGACCAGCGCGGCGGCGGGCGTTTGCGCGTCCCCCAGCTGTGCGCGCAGGCCGTCGAGATAGCGGGCAAAGCCGTTGCGGCGGTTTTCCATGAAGACGAGGCGGCCGTCGACGCGGGCGATCTCGTAAAAGCCGAGCGGGGAGAAGAACTTCGCGCTCTCGCATTTCGTATAGAGGAACAGATGGGTGTTGCCGCGCGCAAGCTGCACCTCGGTCAGGTGGGAGACGATCTCCGCCATCAGCCCCTCGCCCTGATGCTCGCGCGAGACGGCCAGGCAGCGCAGCGTGTTGGCGTAGAGCGAGCCTGTCGCCGCCAGCGTGCCGTCCTCGTCGAAGAGGCCGACGCTGTAGGTCAGGTTTCTGTCGCGGGAGATGCCCTCCTGCACGAGCAGCGCGTCCATCGCCTGGCAGGCGCGGCGGTCGCTCGGGGAGATGGGGCAGAGGGTATATTCGCTCATACGGGCCTCCGGTTGAATGGAATGACTGGATTATACCATGAAAACGCATGGGCCGGACATAGAAATCGGGTTATCGCGGGCATAGGAAAAAACGCCCTTGTCCCCGCGCAGGGCTTCTGCTACAATGAAGAAACAGACAGAAGGAGGCGGACGGGCATGCAGGTGACGGTCGCGGAGATGATGGCGGCGCGGGAGGCGCGCGCGCAGATGCAGCGGACGCTGCTCTCGCGCTATCCAGGCGCTGTGCTCGTGTGCCTGACGATGAACATCGCCGGGCCGGTCAAGACGGACGCGGACATCGAGCGGGCATTCGCCTGGGGAAAGGCGCAGATCCGCGCGATCCTCGCGCCGCAGGCGTCCTGCTTCGAGGCGGAGATCCACGAAAGGACGGGCCCGGAGGCCGTCTTCGCCGTCCGGGGCGACGCCGGGGAGATCAAGCGGCGGCTCTGCGCGCTGGAGGACGGCTGCCCGATGGGCCGGCTGCTGGATATCGATGTGCTCGCGCCGGACGGGGAAAAGCGCTCGCGCACGGCGTTCGGCCTGCCGCCGCGGCGATGCCTGCTGTGCGGCGAGGTCGCGGCCGTCTGCGCGCGCAGCCGTGCGCACAGCGCGCAGGCTCTCTTTGAGCGCGCCAAGGCGATCATCCGCGAACACTTCGCCGGTGCGTTCGCGCAGAAAACCGCGCAGCTCGCCCAGCGCGCCCTGCTGACGGAGGCGGCTCTGGCGCCCAAGCCGGGCTTGGTCGACCGCCTGGGCCCCGGCGCGCACAGGGATATGGATCTGTTTACGTTTATCGACAGCGCCTGCGCGCTGCGCTCATACTTTGAGGAATGTGTGCGCATCGGCATGGCCCACGGCGAGGGGGAGGAGGAGCGCTGCTTTGACGCCCTGCGCGTGCCGGGGCTGCTGGCCGAGGCGAAGATGCGCGCGGCGACGAGCGGCGTCAACACCCACAAGGGCGCGGTCTTTTCGATGGGCATCCTCTGTGCGTCGCTGGGCATGGGCTTTGACAGCGAGAAAAGCGACGCGCGGGCGGCGCTTTGGCGCTGCGGGGCGATGACGCGCGCGCGCATGGCGCAGGAGCTCTCGCGCTGCGCGCAGGGCGAGGGCGGCACCGCCGGGGAGCGCCTGTATCGGGAGCAGGGCGTGGGCGGCGTGCGCGCGGAGGCCGCAGGCGGCTTTGCCGGCGTGCGGGAGGCCGGGCTGCCCCGGCTGCAGGCCTGCCTGGCGGCGGGCATGGACTTCGAGGCGGCGGCGCTGTGCGCGCTGGTGGCGCTCATGGCGCGCACGCAGGACACCAACGCCCTGCGCCGCGGCGGCGCGGAGGGAGCACGCAGGCTGCGCGAGCGCGCCGCACAGATGGATGCATCGCTCTGCGCCCGGCTTGAGGCGGGGACGGTCGACGGCGCGCGGGAGGGCGCGGACGTGCGCCGCGCGCTTTCACAGTGGGATGCGGAGCTCTCCGCGCAGGGCATCAGCCCCGGCGGCTGCGCGGACATGCTGGCGCTGACGCTGCTGGCGCACTTTTCGGATCATTCGCCTAGCTGAAAAGGGACGTTCAGCTTCTCGCAGACCAGGCGGACGAAGTCCGTCATATAGCGCGTCAGATACATGCCCCGGCGGTAGCAGAGGTAGAAGTGGCGCTCATAGTCGTTGTTGAGCACGGGGTGGCACTGCACGCGGTACTGCAGATCGGGCGTGACATAGACCTGGGGGATGAGCATGACGGCGTTTGCGCGCGCGGCGACGTGCTTGCCGGCCTCCATGTTGGTCGTCTCCATGAGGATCTTCGGGGAGATGTGATGGCGCTCGAAGAGCCTGTCCTGAATGGTGCGCACGCTGTGTCCCTCGCGCATGGAGACGAAGTTCTCGTTCTGCGCCTGCGTGATCTCGATGGGCTCGCCGTCGGCAAAGCTGTGGGCGAGCTCCGTGGAGCGCGCGACCATCAGCACGACCTCCTCGCTCTCGATGAGCTCATAGTGCAGCTTGTTGGGCTTGGCGTTGGTGGTGATGAGCGCCAGGTCGCACTGGCCCTCGGCGGTCATGTGCTCGAGCGTCGCGCTGCCGTGCTCGATGAGCTCGAGCCGGATATAGGGATACATCCGGGTGAAATCCGGAATGACCTGCGGAAGGATCTGCAGGCCGCGCTGCATGGAAATGCCCAGACGGAGGCGGCCATGCAGCTCCTTTTTGGTTTCGGCGATGCGCGCGCGCAGGTTGCGGTCGATATCCAGCACCTGGAGCCCCGCGTCGACGTACTGCTGGCCTGCATAGGTCAGGGAGATCGGATCGGTCGTCCTGTCGAAGATGGCAGCGCCCAGGTCCTGCTCGATCTGCTTGAGCGTCTGGGAGAGGGCGGGCTGAGAGACGAAGAGCTTCTTGCTGGCCGCGGTGATGGAGCCCTCGCGCAGGATGGCGAGGACATACTGGATGTGCCTGATATTCATAGGGCAATGCCTCCGTGGTTTTCCATAACCCTGTCGTTATGACGAATATACATAAAACGGTATTTGCATTATGGGCAGCTTTATATTATCATGTCAGCTAGAAAAGCGCAAGAAGTGCTAAAGGATTCGGAGTCTGTTTGTTGAATCTCTGCAACTTCAGCCGGCGGCGAATCCGGCTGTTGATAAAAAAGGAGGTACCCCAAATGAAGAAGCTCGTATGTCTCGCTCTCGCCATTGTCATGACGCTGGCCCTCGTGACCTGCGCCAGCGCCGAATTCAAGTTCGAGCGCAAGATCGATCTCGTCTGCCCGTGGGGCGTCGGCGGCGGCGCTGACTCCACCCTGCGCCCGATGGCCTCCCTGCTGCAGGACATCCTCGGCGTTCCGGTCGAGGTTGTGAACGTGGAAGGCGGCTCCGGCGTCAACGGCGTCGAGTACACCTACAAGCAGCCGGCTGATGGCTACACCTTCATGCTCGGCACGCAGTCCCTCTACATCCAGGACATGCTGGGCAACACGTCCATGGACTTCAAGACCGAGTTCGAGTGTGTGGACGTGCTCGTGCACTCCATCAACGCGATCGTCGCCTCCAAGATCTCCATGGAGAAGTTCGGCGTCACCAACTGGGCCGAGCTCCAGGCGTACATCGCCGAGCATCCGTTTGAGGTCTCCGTCGCGATGCTGACGGCCACCGGCGTGGACGGCGCTTCCCTGGCGCAGGCCACCGAGGGCCTCGATCTTCTGGAGATCCCGTATTCCTCCGGCTCCGACGCGAACTCCGCGCTGGTTGGCGGCCACTGCGACCTGTACGTCTGCGGCTGGGATGACATCGCGGGCCTCGTCGAGTCCGGCGACATCATTCCGATCCTTGCCCTGTGCGAGAACCGCATGAGCATCGCGCCTGACCTCCAGTGCTCCGTCGAGAACGGCATCAACTCCGTCATGGGCCCGTGGCGCGGCATCTTCGCCAAGGCCGGCACTCCGCAGGAGGCCATCGACACGCTGGTCGCCGCGATCGAGGAAGCCAAGCAGTCCGACACCTGGAAGGAATTCACCCACAACGCCGCGTATGACGAGCGTCCGATTCCGGCGCCGGGCGAGGACACCGTCACCTTCTGCCAGAGCGAGTACAAGGATCTGCACGACTACATGGTCGAGCAGGGCACCCTCGTCAAGGAGTATGACGATCTCAAGTGAGAGAACAATCCGTACGGAAGCTGAACAGAATCTGAACAGAATCTGAACGGTTTCTGAACGGATGGAAGGCACAATTCAACACGGAAAGAGGGGTTTTTCCCCTCTTTCCTCAATGGCAAAGGAGTTGCAGCACTGTGTTTGAACTGATTATCAACATTCTGCTCTTCATCTTCCTTGGCTTCACATTCTTCACCCATGTGCTGGAGGCGGCTGTGCCCGCGAGCGTGACGAGGAACCCCTACGCGCTCCAGCCGGATGTGTGGCCCAAGACGATCATCATTCTCCTTGAGATCTGCCTGATCATCAACATCGTCAAGATCATCAGGAAGAACAAGGGCAACCCGGAATTCTCCATCAGCGCCTTTGTCAGGAGCATTCCCGGCTTCCTCAAGAGCCGCCTCTTCCTGGGCATCGTGATCATGGTCGTGGCCTCCCTGATCCTGGAGACGGTCGGCTTCATCGTGACCGCGCTGTTCGTGCTCTTCTGCTACGGCATGCTCCTGGGCGAGAAGAACCCCGTCCGTCTGGCCATCGCCTCCGTGTGCATCACGCTGGTGCTCTACATCATCTTCAGCGGACTGCTGAGCGTCAACCTGCCGCGCGGCACGATCGGCTTCCTGCGCAACTTCGCGCTCTTCCTTGAGTCCGTCGTCGCGGGCGTCAAGGGCATCTTCGGTTAAGGAGGCGACGAAAAGTTATGAGTATGGGTCAACTTCTTGCTTCCGGCTTTGCGGCGGTCTTTAACCCCGGCATGTTCTTCATGGTCTGTATCGCGATCGTGCTGGGCACGATCTTCGGCGCGCTGCCCGGCGTTTCCGCGACCATGGCGGTCGCCCTGGGCCTGACCTTTACCTACACGATGGATCCGATCCCGGCCATCGTCTTCCTGACGGCGATCTATTGCTCCTCCATCACCGGCGGCTCGATCACCGCCATCCTCTTCAAGATTCCGGGCGTCCCCTCGTCGGCGCCGACGACGTTTGACGGCTATCCCATGGCCCAGCGCGGAGAGGCCGGCAAGGCCCTGGGCGTCGCGCTGCTGGCCTCCGCCATCGGCGGCCTGTTCTCCGCCGTCGCGATGTTCGCGCTCTCGCAGCCGCTGACCAAGGCGGCCCTCCAGTTCGGCCCGAGCGACCTGTTCTCCGTGACCTTCCTGGGCCTGTCCATCCTGACCTGCCTGGACAGCGAGCACATCCTGACCTGCATCATCTCCGGCCTGCTGGGCCTGCTGCTGGCCTGTGTCGGACAGGACAAGATGTACGCCGTGCAGCGCCTGACCTTCGGCAGCCGCAACCTGCTGGCCGGCATCGACATGATCCCGGTGCTCATCGGTCTGTTCGCCGTGACCGAGGTCTTCAAGCAGACCGACCCGAAGAAGAAGCGCCTCTCCGCGGAGGACGGCATCACCGGCGGCAGGGTCAACACGAAGATGCCCTCCCTCAAGGAGATCTGGAGCATCAAGTGGACCATGCTGCGCTGCTCCGTGGTCGGCACGGTCGTCGGCATCCTGCCGGGCGCCGGCGCGACCATCGCCTCCTTCATGTGCTACACGATGGAGACGAAGCTCTCCAAATATCCTGAGAAGTTCGGCACCGGCATCATCGACGGCATCGCCGCCTCCGAGGCCTCCAACAACGCCGCGACCGGCGGCGCGATGGTTCCGCTGCTGTCCCTGGGCATTCCGGGCGGCAACGCCGCGGCCGTTATGATGTCCGCGCTGACGCTCAAGGGCGTCCAGCTTGGACCGCTGCTGCTGACCAACCAGCCCGAATACCTCTCCGCGACCTTCATGTCCATGATCGTCACCAACATTCTGATGGTCATCGTCGCCATGGCGATTGCGAAGGTGTTCGCGCAGATTCTGGCGATCCCGTATTCCTACCTGGGTCCGATCATCCTGATGCTCGCGCTCATCGGCACCTATGGTGACCAGATGTCCGCCACCAGCGTGCAGATCATGGTGCTGGCCGGCGTGCTGGGCCTGATCGTGCGCGCCTGCCACCTCAACAGCGCGGCCATCGTTCTGGGCCTCGTGCTGGGCAACATGTGTGAGCAGAACTTCTCGCGCGGCTACCTGATGAGCAAGGGCAGCATCCTGACGATGTTCAACCCGATGCTCCATCCGATCGCCTTCGTGCTGATCATCGTGTGCATCGTCATGCTCGTCAGCCCGATCGTCATGCCGCTGATCAAGAAGGCCAGGGCCGGAAAGCAGTAATCCCTTCCACCGAATCGGCGAGACGATTCGCTTCTTCTGAGGCTCCGGCGTCTGCGCCCGCCGCAGGGCGGGCGCAGCGCTGGGGCTGAACCGTTAAGAATCCGTGAAAAAAGGGGGCGGCGCCGTGACGACAGCGATGCAGATTCTGCTGACACTCCTGTGCGCGCTCGCCGTGGGCATTCTGCTGGACAGGCTTCACATGCCCGGCGGCATGATGGTCGGCGCCGTGATCGGCGCCTGCGCGCTGGGCATCGCGACGGGACAGTCCTGCATGCCCGGCCCGGCGAAGACTGTCTCCCAGATCATCGCGGGCGCGTTCATCGGCTCGGGCATCAAGCGCGAGGATCTGCGCGAGATGCGCGCTATCGGCAAGCCCGCCCTGATCCTGCTGAGCTGCCTGCTGGTGGTCAACATCCTGGCGGGCCTCGGCGTCGCCGCCACAAGCGGCCTGGACCTGATGACGGCGATGATGTGCTGCACGCCCGGCGGCATCAGCGATATTCCGATGATCGCCGCGGACATGGGCGCGGATCCGTCCGTCGTCGTCGTGATGCAGTTCGTCCGGCTGATCCTGGGCATCGGCGTCTTCCCGCTGATGATTCGCGCGGTGACCGGCGCGGGCCAGGAATCCGTGGAGGCAAAAAAGAAGGAAAAGAAAGCATATCAGGCGAAATACGTCCTGCTGACGCTGGGCGTCGCGACCGTGTGCGGACTCATCGGCAAGGCCTCGCCCGTGCCGGCAGGCACGATGGGCTTTGCCACGTTGGGCAGCATCATCTTCGCCTGCGTCTATCCCAGGGCGCAGATGCCCAGAGCCCTGCGCAAGCTGGCACAGGTGCTCTCCGGCGCGTATGTCGGCGCGAGCGTGGGCCTGGAGCAGCTGCGCAGGCTCGGCACGCTGGGCGTGCCCGTCCTGATCCTGGTCGCATCCTATACGACCGCTTGCTTTGTCATTGGGGCGCTGCTGCATCGCGCCGGCTGCTTTGACCGCGCCGAATCGATGCTGGCCGCGACGCCTGCGGGCGCGAGCGATATGGCGCTCATCAGCGCCGACCTGGGCATCAGCAACGCGAAGCTGATCGTCCTGCAGGTGCTGCGCCTGATCACTGTTGTGCTGGTTTTCCCGAGCATTCTGAGCTTTGTGGTGCATGTGCTGGGATGACACGAAAAACAAGGGAGGCAGGGAACAGATTATGCAGATTGAAAAGAACGCAATGGCCGGTACGCTCGAGTCCAGCGATGCGCTCGTGACCGTGGAGCCGGGCGAGGGCAGCGTCGAGCTGGAGATCTCCTCGAGCGTCATGAACCAGTATGGCCGGCAGATCCGCGCGACCGTGCTGGAGACGCTTGACCGCCTGGGCGTGACCGGCGGCCGGGTGACTGTGGTGGACAAGGGCGCGCTGGACTGCACGCTCAAGGCGCGTGTGGAATGCGCCGTGATGCGCAGCTGCGGCAAGAGCGACGCCGGCATTCCGTGGGGAGGTGTCATTCGATGATCAAGCGGCCCAAGCCTGAGCGCTTCCGCCTGCGCCGCACCATGATGTTCATGAACGCGCAGAAGCCGGGCCTCATCAAGGATGCCTATATCTATGGCTGTGACTCCATCATGCTGGATCTGGAGGATGCCGTCGCGGAAAACCAGAAGGACGCCGCGCGCTTCTCCCTCTATCACGCGCTGACGACCATCGACTACGGCAGCACGGAGGTCATCGTGCGCATCAACGGCCTCGACACGCCGCACTGGCAGGAGGACATCCGCGTCTGCGTCGCCGGCGGGGCGGACGGCATCCGCATCGCCAAGTGCGAAAGCGCACAGGACGTGAAGACCGTCGAGGCCGCTGTCGAGGCGGCGGAGAAGGAATTCGGCGTCGAGGTCGGCCGCACGCTGCTGATGGCCGCGCTCGAGAGCCCCAAGGGCATTCTCAACGCCTATGAGATCTGCTGCGCGAGCGACCGCCTCTTCGGCGTCGCGATTTCCGGTGGCGATTTCCGCAAGTGCATGCAGACGAAGTTCGACCCGAGCGGCATCGACATGCTGGCGGCGCGCGGACAGATGCTGCTGGCGGCGCGCGCGGCGGGCGTGCAGTGCTTTGACACTGTGTTCACGGACCTTGACGACGAGGCGGGCTTCGAGGCCGAGGTGCGCCAGAACAAGGCGATGGGCTTTGATGGCAAGAGCCTGATCAATCCCAAGCAAATCCGCCTGGTGCACGAGCTCTTCGCGCCGACCGAGAAGGAGGTCGCGCAGGCCGAGGCCATTGTGCGCGCCTACCGCGAGCAGAGCGCCGCGGGCGTCGGCGTGTTCACCGTCAACGGCAAGATGATCGACATCGCCTTTATCCCGGGCGCCGAGCGCACGCTCCGCCTGGCGAAGGCCTGCGGCATGTACGAGGGGGAGTTGGTATGAAAAACGCAGTCGGACGCGAGATCCCGGACTTCCTGCTCGAGGGCGGCAAGGAGGTCTATCAGGGCAAGAACTACATGGACGGCAAGTATGTGCAGAAGGCTGCGCCGCGCACGCGCATCTATGAGCGCCCGCAGGAGAGCAAGATCGTGGAGACGATCGCCGACGCGCTGCGCCAGTGCGGAGCGCGCGACGGCATGACCTTCTCCTTCCATCACCATCTGCGCAACGGCGACTTCGTGGTCAACATGGTCATGAAGGCCGCCATCGAGGAGCTCGGGCTCAAGGATCTGACCATCGCCGCGACGTCGCTGGGCGAGGCGCATGATCCCATCGCGGAGTACATCGAGGAGGGCAAGGTCGTCGGCATCCAGACCTCCGGCATCCGCGGCCGCATGGGCCAGGTCGTCTCCGAGGGCAAGCTGAAGACCCCGGCGATCATCCGCAGCCATGGCGGCCGTCCGCGCGCCATCGAGGCGGGCGAGGTGCACATCGACATCGCCTTCGTCGCCGCGCCGACGAGCGACTGCGTCGGCAACAGCCGGGGCATCGGCGGCAAGAGCAACTGCGGCAGCTTGGGCTACGCGATGACGGACGCGAAATACGCCGATCACGTCGTCGTGATCACGGACTGCCTCGTGGATTTCCCGAACATGCCCGCCTCCGTCGAGGCGATTGACGTGGACGCTGTGGTCGTCGTCGATTCCATCGGCAATCCGAAGAAGATCGCCTCCGCCGCGGCGCGCATCAGCCAGAACCCGCGCGACCTGATGATGGCGGAGAACGTCGCCAAGGTCATCGCTTCCACGCCGTATTTCAAGGAGGGCTTTTCCTTCCAGACCGGCGTCGGCGGCCCGAGCCTTGCGGCCAACCTGTTCCTGGAAAAGTACATGGACGAGCGCGGCATCAAGATGGGCTGGGCGATCGGCGGCATCTGCGGCCCGATGGTCGAGCTGCTCAAAAAGGGCAAGGTCGGCAAGGTCATCGACGTGCAGGACTTTGATCTGGACGCCGTCAACTCCATCAACCAGACGCCGGGCCACTATGAGATGAGCGCGAGCCAGTACGCCAACCCGGCGAACAAGGGCGCGTTCGTCAACAAGCTCGACTTCGTCGTGCTCGCCGCGCTGGAGATCGACACGGGCTTCAACGTCAACGTGCTGACCGGCTCGGACGGCGTGCTTCGCGGCGCGCCGGGCGGACACCCGGATACCGCCGCGGGCAGCAAGGTCTGCATCATCGTCACGCCGCTGATCCGCGGGCGCATGGCGACGGTCTGCGAGAAGGTCGTCACCGTCACGACCCCGGGCGACTGCGTCGACGTGCTCGTCACCGATTACGGCATCGCAGTCAATCCGCTTCGCCCCGACCTCATCAAGTGCCTGGACGACGCGGGCATCCCGCATGTCACCATCGAGAGCCTCAAGGAGAAGGCGTACAGCATCGTCGGCCGTCCGGACGACGTGCAGTTTGAGGACAAGGTCGTCGCCGTGCTCGAGGCGCGCGACGGCACGATCCTCGACGTCGTGCGGCAGATCAAGCCGTACACCTTTGAGGACTGATCAAGCCGCCTCTTCCTAATCAATTTTCAGCCGCCGCAGGGGGACCGTTCCCCTGCGGCGGCTGAGCTTTTGGCGCAGAAAAGCCCGCGCTTCCACCTTCAAAGGAGGGCGAAAACGCGGGCTGTTTTCATGGCCGGCGCGCCGGAAGCACCCGTGGGACAGCGCAAAAAAGGGGCCGCAGGGAAAAACGCACTTGACGGCCCATCCCTCGGGGATTAAGATGAAATCACCTTGAATAGCGGGAGGAATGGCGATGAGAATCGGAATGCGGGGACATGACTTTGGCCGGCTTAGCCCACAGGAGTTGGCGTGCCGGATCGCGGAGGCGGGCTTCTGCGCGACGCAGCTGGCCTTCACGAAGGCCTTTCCGCCGCCGGCGGAGCAGTATATGACGCCGGAGGCGATTGCGGACATCCGCGCCGCGTTTGAGGCGCGGGACATCGCGCTGCCCATCATGGGCTGCTATGTCAGCGCGAGCGACAGGGATCCGCAGCGCCTGGCGGACGCGAAGGCGGCCTATGCCCGGTGCCTGCGCGCCAGCGTGCTGCTGGGCGCGCTCTGCGTGGGCACGGAGACGACTCACTTCACCTTCCCGGAGGAGGAGCGGGAGGCAGCCTACCAGCGCCTGCTCGACTTCGTGAAAAGCGCGGCGGCGGTCGCGGAGCAGTGCGGCGCGCGGGCGGGCATCGAGCCGGTTTCCTATCACACACTCAACACGCCGGAGCTGACGAGGCGTCTGCTCGACGACGTGGGCAGCGACCACGTGGGCGTCGTGCTGGACCTGGCCAACCTCGTGACGCAGGAGACGACCGCGCCGCAGGCGCAGCGGGAGATGCTCGGCCGCGCGCTGTCGCTGTTTGGCGACAGGATCCTCGTGCTCCACGTCAAGGACGGCGTCTTTAACAGCGAGGGCAAGTGGGAGAACCGCCCCCTCGGCCAGGGTGTCATGGACTGGGCAAACCTGCTGCCCGTGCTGCGCGCGCACAACGACAATCTCTGCGCGCTGCGCGAGGGCGTCTGGCCCGGCATGGCGCGGGAGGAATGCGCGCTTATGCACCGTTGGATCGGGGAATGACCGTCACGCCCGCCAGTGCGCGAGGAAGGCAGAAAGCGTGAGGGCGTCGGCCTCCTCGCGGCTGAGCGCGTGGGAGAAGGCGCAGCGCTCCCCGCTGGCGCCGGGGCCGAAGCTGCCGCATTCCGCGTAGAAGGCGGTGTCGTGCGCGGCGGGCTTGTTCCAGTCGTGAAAGCCAGCGGGGGCAATGTGCGCGCCCAGCTCGCAGTCGATCAGCACCGTTTTGGCGAATTCGCGCCACGGCCGGCCCAGGTAGACGCTGCCGTCGGGCACGCCCTCGCCGACAAAGCGGCAATGGGAGAAGACATAGCCGAAGCGCTGGCCCTCCGGCGTGGAGGCGGCGGTCGCATAGCCGACGTAGGGCGCGCTGCGGTCGCTGCGGCCGTCGATGTTTTGAATCGTGCAGCGGTCGAACCACGCGGCCGCGCCGCCGAAGATGAAGTCGACGTCGCCGCTGATCAGACAGCGCCGGTAGACGTGGTGCTGCGCAACGCGCGGCGCGTGCTGCTTGGGGCCGATGAAGCCGTCCTTCTCGATCTCCCTGGGCGGGAGCGGCGCGGTGAAGAGCGTGTCCTGCGCGCCCAGCAGGCGGCAGTCCTCGCAGAGCAGGCCGTCGCCGTCGGCGTAGAGCGCGATGGCCTGGCCCGCCGCCTCGCGGGGCGCGGCGTCGTTTTCGATCGTCAGGCCGCGCAGCGTGATGCAGGGCGCATCCGTGCGCAGCGTCGCCGTGCGGAAGGTGCCGCGCTTGCGCCCGTCCGCAAGGAGGGTGTAGGCGGCGTCGCCCCAGACGATGCGCGTGCAGTCGGCGCCGGCGCCCTCGAGCGTCGTGTTGGGCCGCGCGAGCACGACCTTCTCGCGATAGACGCCCGGGGCCAGGCGCAGCAGGGCGGGGGAGCCGTCCTGCGGCAGGGAATCGATGGCACGCTGCAGCGCGCCCTCCCCGGAATTTGGTAAAACAAGACAAACATTCTCGGCAGACATATTGACCTCCTGCACAACATTGCATATACTGAACCTGTGTCATGGATATTGTAGCATGGAGTGTGCCTGCGGGCAAGCGCGCACAGGGCGCGCCGCCGGCAAAAAAAGAGAAAAAGCGCAGACGGAAAGGGGTAGGCTTGACCATGTTGATTACGGAATTCGGGGCCGCAGCGGACGGCAGGCTCTGCACGGAGGCGATTCAGCGCGCGATTGACGCGGCGGCGGCGCAGGGAGGCGGCCGCGTCGTCGTGCCGGCGGGGGACTATCTGACCGGCGGGCTCGTGCTGCGCAGCCACGTCGAGCTGCATCTGGAGGCGGGCAGCACGCTGCGCTTCACGGACGACTTTGACGCGTATCCCGTCCTGCGCCTGCGCTGGGAGGGCTGGGAGCAGGAAAGCCACCGCCCGCTGATCTACGCGCGGGGCGAGGAGCACGTCAGCGTCACGGGCTCCGGCACGCTCGAAGGCCAGGGAAGAAAGTGGTGGACGGCGTTCCGCGCGGGCGAAATGAAGGCGGCCCGGCCCTGCTTCGTCTGCTTTGAGGAGTGCCGGCATGTGCTGATGGCCGATTTCACGCTGCGCAACAGCCCGGCCTGGTCGATTCATCCGGTGGCCTGCGAGAACGTCGGCGTGCGCGGCCTGACCATCATCAATCCCTATGACTCGCCCAACACCGACGGCATCGACCCGGAGAGCTGCCGCGGCGTGCGGATTTCGGACTGCTATGTGGATGTGGGCGACGACTGCATCGCCATCAAGGCAGGCACGGAGGACTGCGACCGGCTGATCCCCTGCGAGGACATCACCATCACCGGCTGCACGATGGTGCACGGCCACGGCGGCGTCGTGCTGGGCAGCGAGATGAGCGGCTCCATCCGCCGGGTGTCCATCGCCGGCTGCGTCTTTGACGGCACGGACAGGGGCATCCGCATCAAGACGCGCCGGGGCCGCGGCGGCAGCGTGGAGGATATCTGCGTGACCGGCCTGATCATGCACGACGTGCTCTGCCCGGTCGTCGTCAACTCGATGTACTTCTGCGGCAAGGGCGGCAAGGATCCGGTCGTGACGGACCTGCGCGCGCTGCCGGTGAACGAGGGCACGCCGCATGTGCGCCGCATTCTCATCGCGGACTGCATCGTCACGGGGGCCAGGAGCGCGGCGGGTTGCATCTACGGCCTGCCCGAGGCGCCCATCGAGGATTTCAGCATCCTCAACACGACGGTGCATCTGGTGAAGGCGGAGCCGGAGGTGCCGGTGATGAACGCGCTGGCCCGGCCCGTCACCTGCGCGGGCCTGACGGCGGAGCACGTCCGCGGCCTGACGCTGCGCAATTTCCGCATCACGGGCGCGGAGGGAGACGCGATCGTGCTGCATGACGCCGAGACAACGGACTGAGCGAGAAAGGGGAAAGGATTATGGCTTACGAGAAGACGCTGCTTGCCGGAGAGGGCACGCTCGTGCGCGAGCAGGAATACGATTACCACTGGTGCTATGAGCGGGGCATCATCACCAAGGCGTGGGTCGACGTGTTTGAAAAGACGGGTGAGCAGCGCTTTTTTGACGCGGCGCGCGCCAACGTGGACAAATACGTCACGCCGGAGGGCGAGATTCTGACCTACGAGCCGGAAAAGTACAACATCGACATGATCTGCATGGGCCGCACGGCGCTGCGCATGTTCCGCGCGACGGGCGAGGCGAAATACGAGAAGGCCTGCCGCCATCTGATTAGCCAGATGCAGACGCATCCGCGCACGAAGGAGGGCGGCTTCTGGCACAAGAAGATCTACCCGGAGCAGATGTGGCTGGACGGCATCTACATGGCCTGCCCGTTTCTGGCGGAATTCGCCGTCACCTTCGGGGAGATGCAGTGGATGGACGAGGTCGTGCGCCAGATGACGCTGATCTTTGAAAAGACGAAGCTCCCCTCCGGGCTGCATGTACACGCCTGGGACTCCGCGAAGGCGCAGCCCTGGGCCGACCCGCAGACCGGCCATTCGCCGCACGTCTGGGGCCGGGCGATGGGCTGGTTCGTGATGGCCCATGCCGACGTGCTCAGCGTGATGCCCAGGGAGCATCCCGGCTACGGCGCCATTGCCGCGCAGCTGGGCAGCCTGCTTGACGCCGTCGCGCGCAGCAGGGGAGAGGACAAGCTCTGGCATCAGGTGATGGACATGCCGGCCAATGCGGAGAACTACGCGGAATCTTCCTGCTCGGCGATGTTCATCTACGGCCTGATGCGGGGCGCGGAGCTCGGCGTGGCAGGCGAGGAGGCCGTCGCGATGGCCAGGGAGAGCATGGACGCGCTCTGGGCAAAGAACGTCGTCACGGCGGAGGACGGCTATCCCGAGCTGACGCAAATTTGCAAGGTCGCGGGCCTGGGCGGCACGCCCTACCGCAGCGGCGACTACGACTACTACATCCACGAGACGGTCTGCAGCGGCGACACCAAGGGCACGGCGCCCTTCCTGATGAGCCTGGCCTGTGTAGGGGCCTGAGCGGACAGCTGCTGGAGAAATTTGGATAATTGGTACAAAACACGTGTGGGTTTGTGAGAGGATCTGTGAAAAAAGAATGTGAAAACGGATTTACAAGCCGTATCCCACATGATATAATAAACCCATTCCCGGGGGGAAAAAGCCGAATTTGGGGGAGGGAGAAGCCTCCTTCAATATAGAAAAAGGAGTGATCACTCAATGAAGAAACTTGTTGTCTGCCTGCTTGCCGTGCTGCTGATGGCAAACGCCGCGCTGGCCATGGCCGATGGACTGACCTTCTCCTGGTGGGGCGGCGACGCCCGCCACGAGGCGACCCAGGCGGCTGTCGATGCCTTCAAGGCGGCGACCGGCACGGAGGTCACCTGCACCTACAGCGCGTGGTCCGGCTGGGAGGACAAGATGAGCCAGTATTTTGCGTCCGACTCCGCGTTTGACGTCAACCAGGTCAACTGGAACTGGCTGTTCTCCTTCACCAACGCGGACGGCTCCTCCAAGTTCTACGACATCAACGAGGTCGCGGACGTGATCGACCTGTCCCAGTTCAACGAGAAGGCGCTCGCGCAGTGCACCGTCGACGGCAAGCTGCTGGCGGTTCCGGTGTCCATGACGGGCCGTATCTTCTACTGGAACAAGACCACCTTCGAAAAGGCCGGTCTGGAGACCCCGAAGACCCTGGCGGACCTGATGGCCGCGGGCCCGATCTTCGCCGAGAAGCTGGGCGACGAGTGCTATCCGCTGGCGCTGGGCTCCTACGACAAGATGATCCTGATGGTGCACTATCTCGAGTGCAAGTACGGCAAGGACTGGGTCGTGGACGGTCAGCTCAACTACTCGCTTGAGGAAGTCGAGGAGGGCCTGGCCTTCATCCAGAGCCTTGAGGACGCGCACGTCATTCCGTCCGCCCAGACCCTGACCGGCGACGGCGCGGACAGCCTGGACAAGAACCCCAAGTGGATGGAAGGCAAGTACGCCGGCATCTGGGAGTGGGATTCCTCCGCTTCCAAGTTTGAGGCCGCGCTCAACGAGGGCCAGGAGTTCATCGTTGGCGACTACTTCACCGACATCGGCGAGTACCAGGGCGGCTTCACGAAGGTCTCCATGGCGCTGTGCATCGCCAACACCGCTGCGGACAAGAAGCTGGCTGCCAGCCTGATCGAGTTCCTGCTCAACAGCGAGGAGGGCGCGCGCCTGATGAACAGCCAGCGCGGCATCCCGCTCTCCGCGAAGGCGAACGCGCTGTGCCAGGCCGAGGGCCTGCTCAACGCCCGCGTCGCTGAGGCCAACGCCAAGGTCATGGCCTGGTGCCAGAACGCGCTCGACCCGCAGTTTGAGGCCGCGGCGCTCAAGAACAGCGACGGCGTCTACGCCGACGCGATGGAAGGCCTGTCCTACGGCGATTACTCCATCGAGGAGGCTGCCGAGGTGCTGGTCGAGGGCATCACCGAGGTGCTCGAGGCCGCGTAAGTCGGCGATTTATCCCATAATTTCGGAGCGGTCAGGCGAATACCCCGGCCGCTCCGGTTTTAGGGGCGTGCCCGCGCCGCGGGCAGACAAGATCATATTAGATTGGAGGGGAGATCCATGACGAAAGCAGGTGGGGCTTCTGCGGTCCGTCCGGATCTGAGGAGGCGCCGCAAGGGCCTGAGCAAGCTCGAGCAGGGATACATGGGCTTTTTCCTGATCCTGCCCTGGCTGATCGGCTTCTGCGTCTTCAAGCTGTATCCGTTCATCTCTTCGCTGGTGTACAGCTTCACGGACTACGACCTGTTCAAGGGCGTGCAGAACTTTGTCGGAATTCAGAACTACATCGACGCCTTCACCAAGTCGAAGAACGTCAAGGCGCTGCAGGTGACCTTCGCCTACGCGTTCATGACGGTTCCGCTCAAGCTGATCTTCGCGCTGTTTATCGCCTATATCCTCAACTTCAAGATCAAGGGCGTCGGCCTGTTCCGCACGGCCTATTATGTGCCCTCGATTCTGGGCGGCTCCGTGGCCATCGCGGTGCTGTGGAAGGCGCTGTTCAAGTCCGACGGCGTCGTCAACACGATTCTGACGATGCTGGGCTTCGAGTCGATCAACTTCCTGGCGGACAAGAGCTGGGCGCTGTTCATCATCTGTCTGCTGCGCGTATGGCAATTCGGCTCGGCAATGGTGCTCTTCCTCGCGGCGCTCAAGGGCGTGCCGGAGGACCTGTATGAGGCGGCCTCCATCGACGGCGCGTCCAAGGCCCGCCAGTTCGTCTCCATCACCATCCCGCTCATCTCCCCGGTCATCTTCTACAACCTGGTGACACAGCTTGTGCAGGCGTTCCAGGAGTTCAACGGCCCGTACATCATCACCCAGGGCGGCCCGCGCAACGCGACGACGCTCATCTCCCTGATCGTCTACAACACGGCGTTCAAGGATTACAAGGTTGGCATGTCCTCCGCGATGGCGTGGGTCATGTTCGTGATCGTCATGGTGCTCACGCTGATCTCCTTCGCCAGCCAGAAGAAGTGGGTCTACTATTCCGACGACGATGGGAGGGGTTAAGCCGTGAGTATTGCGATGATCGTCTTCCTCGTCCTGAGTATTGTCCTGTTGAGCATGGGCATCTACGGCGGCACGGTGCAGATTCCTGACGCGGCGGCCGTGGAGGCGGGCGCGAAGATGCCCGGCGCGTTCGCGCAGTCTGTGGCGCAGCTCAGGAATTTCTACCTCATGCTCGGCGCGCTGGTGCTCTTTATCGTGGTCTACCGCTTCCTGTTCAAACGCGCGAACCTCAAGGTGCAGCATCTGATGAGCACCACGATCCGCTACGTCATCCTCATTGGCGTGGGCGTGTTCATGGTCTATCCGCTGCTGTGGATGGTCAGCGCCACCTTCAAGGACAACAACGAGATCTTCTCCACGCTGAGCCTGATCCCGTCGCGTCCGACGCTGGATGGCTACCGCGCTGCGATGAATGACTACGGCGGAGACATCAACATCTGGCGCGCGATGCTCAACACCTACAAGTATGTGCTCCCGCGCGTGCTCTTCACCGTCATCTCCTCCACGATCACGGCGTATGGCTTCGGCCGCTTCCGTTTCCGCGGCCGTAACGCCCTGTTCGCGCTGCTGATGGCGACGCTGTTCCTGCCGCAGGTCGTTCTGAACATCCCGCAGTTCCTGATGTACCGCAAGTTCGGCTGGGTCGATTCGCCGTACTATCTCGCGCTGATCGTGCCCTCGCTGTTTGCGCAGGAAACCTACTTCGTCTACATGCTGATTCAGTTCATGCGCAACATCCCGCGCGAGCTGGACGAGGCGGCGAAGATCGACGGCTGCAACATCATGCAGACGCTGGTGCTCGTCCTCGTGCCGATGCTCTGGCCGGCGATGGTCTCCGCAGGCCTGTTCCAGTTCATGTGGTCGAGCAACGACTTCATGGGCCCGTTGCTCTATGTCAACTCTCCGGCCCGCTATCCGGCGACGCTGTTCGTGCGCATGAGCATGGACGCGGACACCGGCTTCTCCTGGAACCGCGTCATGGCGGTCTCGCTGATCTCCATCCTCCCGTCTCTGGTCGTGTTCTTCCTCGCCCAGAGCCAGTTCATGGACGGCGTGACGGCGGGCGCAGTCAAGGGCTGATTGCCTGATCAAAGGACGCTTTTGCCCTCCCCACAGGGGAGGGCAGGGCGCTCTTTTTCTCTGTCCGAGAGGCGAAAGAGAAGGCGGCAGGCGGGCAGACGCCATATTTTGCAAATAACCCGTATAATTAGAGACAGGATTCTTGAAACGTGCGCAAAAACCCAGTATAATAGCGATATCAATGTGAAAAGCCACCGGATTTGTCTGCCGGACTGCCCACCGCCGGGAGGGGCAGCGGCCCGGCTTTCGGCTTCGGAGGATGGAGGCAGAAGAGAATGAAGATTGTCCTGAAGGATCTGACCAAACGCTTTGACGACGCCGTGGCCGTCGACCGCGTGAGCCTCACGTTTGAGGACGGCGAGCTGACGGGCCTGCTCGGGCCGAGCGGCTGCGGCAAATCGACCACGCTCTACATGCTTGCGGGCCTCGAAAATGTCACCGAGGGCGAAATCTGGTTCGGCGAGCAGAACGTGACGACCGCCATGCCCGAGGAGCGCAACATCGGGCTCGTCTTCCAGAACTACGCGCTGTATCCGCACATGACCGTGGCGGACAACATCGCCTTCCCGCTGACCAATATCAAAAACCCAGAGACGGGAAAGCGCTATACCCGCGAGGAAATCCGCGAGGAGGTGCAGCGCACGGCCAAGCTCGTGCAGATTGAGGAATACCTGAGGCGCAAGCCGGGCCAGCTCTCCGGCGGCCAGCAGCAGCGCGTCGCGATTGCCCGCGCGCTGGTCAAGAAACCGAAGGTGCTGCTGCTCGATGAGCCGCTCTCCAATCTGGACGCGCGCCTGCGCATCGAGATGCGCCAGGAGATCCGCCGCATCCAGCAGGAGACGAAGGTCACGACCATCTTCGTCACGCACGATCAGGAGGAGGCCATGAGCATCACGGACAGGATCGTCCTGATGAAGAAGGGCGTCGTCCAGCAGATCGCCCCCGCGCACGAGATGTACATGAACCCCTGCAACGAGTTTGTCGCCTCCTTCCTGGGCAACCCGATGATCTCCTACCTGAACGTCCGCGCCGGGGAGGGACGCGTTGCGCTGGAGGACGGAACGGTTCTCCCGCTTGCCGCCGACCTGGTCGGCAGCTTCCGCCTGGGCATTCGTCCGGAGGCCTGGGTGCCGGGCGACGGCGTGCGCGTGACGCTCACGCGCGTGGAGCAGCGCGGCCAGGATCAGATCATCGAGTTTGCGCTGGCCGGGCAGAAGGTCAAGGCCATCGCGGACGCCGCGACCGTGCTGCGCGCGGGCGACAGCATTTCGCTCAGCTTGCGGGACAACCGCTGCTACTTCTTTGACGCAGAGACGGGGGCGCGTGTCAGATGAGAACCGGAGAAAAGAAAAAGAGAAAGCCCCGCCTGATCACGGGCAAGAACGGGGAGCTGCTCGTCGCCAGCCCGAAGGCCTGGCTCTACCTGCTCCCGCCGCTGATCGTGTTCGTGCTCTTCGTGTTCTATCCGATGCTGGCGGTGCTGCGCACGGCGTTCTACGAGAAATACGTCTACATCATCTCCAAGGGCACGGGCTTCGGCCTCGCCTCCTTCAAGTATGTTCTGAATGACAAGACCTTCTGGCTTGCCTGCAAAAACACGGGCATCCTGATCCTCGTCGCGCTGCCGACGACGGTCATCCTCTCGCTGGCCATCGCACTGATGCTCAACTCCATCAAGCGGCTGCAGGGCTTCTTCCAGACGCTCTTCTTCACGCCCTACGTCACATCGACGGTCGCCATCGGCACGGTCTTCTACACGCTCTTCCACAGCCAGCATGGCTATATCAACTATTTCCTCGGCCTGTTCGGGGTCGACCCGGTTGCCTGGCTGACGGACAGCAGCAAGGTGATCTGGGCGCTGTGCATCTTCTGCATCTGGAACGGCCTGGCGTTCAAGATCGTCCTGTTCCTGGCCGGCCTTCAGAAGATCGACAAGAAGGTCTACCAGGCCGCGAAGATCGACTGCGCCAAGCCGGGAAAGACGCTCTTCCGGATCACGCTGCCGCTGCTCTCGCCGACGTTCTGGATGGTGATCATCGTCTCCGTCATCTACGTCGCCCGGACGTACAACGAGGTCTTCGCGCTCTTCACGTCCGTCAATTCCCAGACGGCGGGCTCCGGAAACTGCGCCATCACGATCGCCTACTACATCTACTACTATTTCTTCGTGCGCGGCGAGGTCAACTATGCGGCGGCGGCCGCCGTGCTGTTCCTGCTCGTGATCATGAGCCTGACCATCCTTCAGCGCGTGATCTCCAGAAAGTTCGTGCACTATTATTGACGGAGGGACCCGGATGAAGATCAAAGATACGCGCGGCGCCGTGTTGACAGCGCTCAAATACGCCGCGCTGACCATCGGCGCGCTGATCCTGTTTTTCCCGTTTATCTACATGGTGCTCTCCTCCCTCAAGACGGCGTATGAATCGACCGCCATCCCGCCGATCTGGCTGCCGGCCAAGCCGCAGTGGGAGAACTACGCCTACGCCTGGAATCTCAAGCCGTTCCTGCTCTATTACCGCAATACGCTGGCGGTCTGCGCCATTTCCGTCGCGGGCACGCTGCTGTTCTCGATTCTGGGCGCCTACGCGTTCACCATCTATGAATTCCCCTTCAAGAACGTGCTGTTCATCCTGTTCATGCTGACCATGATGGTTCCGGAAGAGATGCTGATCATCCAGAACTATGAGACGGTCGCGGATCTGGGCCTGCTGGACACGTTCCTGGGCATTGCGCTGCCCTCGCTGGCCAACGGCTTCTACATCTTCATGCTCCGGGAGTACTTCACGCAGATGCCCCCGGCGCTCTTCAAGTCCGCGAAGGTCGACTGCTGCCCGGACTTCAAGTTCCTCTGGAAGGTCGTCATCCCGATGAACAAGAACGCGATTGCCACGATCGCGATCCTCTCCTTCATCGGCCAGTGGAACGCCTTCATGTGGCCGAACATGGTCACGCGCAGCGACGAGCACAGGGTGATCACCTCCGGCCTGATGACCTTCCGCAACATGGCCTCCGCCAACTACCATTACCTGATGGCGGCGGCCTGCATCACGGTCATCCCCATGGTCATCTTCTACGTCATCTTCCACAAGCAGATCATTTCCGGCGTGGCAAACGGCGGCATCAAAGGCTGAGCAGGCGGCAGTCCCGCATGGCAGTCTTTATGTAATACAAGAAAGAAGGTTTTCACATGAAAAAACTCCTGACCCTCCTGCTGGCTGCGCTGCTCGTGTTTGGCGCGGCTGTGTGCTCGGCTGATTCCGTCGAGAGCGTGATCACCGAGCCGATCACCATCACGTTCTGGCAGATGCTGGACAACGAGACCTACGACGCCGACCTCAAGGGTGTGGTGGACGCGTTCAACGCCGGCATCGGCGCGCAGTACGGCATCACCGTCGATACGCAGATCATCTCCGGCGGCACGGAGGCCCTGGAGACGCAGCTCATCGCGGCCATCCGCGCGGGCGCGGGCGTGCCCAACGTCGTCATGACCGAGGCGACCTATGTGCCGGACTACCTGCTGGCGCAGTGCATCGTCGATCTGACGCCGTACATCGAGTCCGAGGAATACGGCCTCGACCTGTCCGACTACTATGACTTCTTCGTCAACCTCGGCTCCTCCTACACCGAGCCGGGCATCTACACCCTCCCGGGCTACGTCTCCGGCGAGGTCATGTACTACAACGTGACGTTCTTTGAGGAGAACGGCCTGAGCGTGCCGACCACCTGGGACGAGATGGTCGAGGTCTGCACGAAGATCACCGAGATCACCGGCCGTCCGGCGTTCGGCTGGGACGACCCCTTCAAGACCTTCACGACGCTGGCGACGCAGGCCGGCGCGGGCTACACCGACGGCGAGGGCAACATCCTCTTCGGCGGCGACAACCTGCAGACGACCATCGACGCCATCCAGTGGTACAAGGATCAGATCGACGCCGGCATCTTCCGCACGGCGGGCGAGGACTACTACTTCTCCGGCCCGTTCGGCAGGGGCGATGTGCAGCTGTATATCGGCTCCGGCAACGAGGCGCAGTGGATCCAGTACAAGATTCCCGAGGGCACGACGATGGAGTGGGCCTGCGCGCCGATTCCGCAGGGCAAGGAAGGCTGGGCCAACGTGCCGGCTGACTACTCCGAGAACTTCGTCTACGCCATCATGGACGTGAATGGAAACGAGGCGGCCCGCCTGGCCTCCTGGCTGTTCCTGCGCTACCTGCAGCAGCCGGAGAGCGTCTTCGCGGTGACGACCTCCGAGGCGTTCATGCCGTACCTCAAGTCCGTCGCGGAGTCTGAGGAGTGGCTGGCGGCCGCCGGCACGGCGCAGAAGGCTGAGAGCGCTCAGGCGGATGCCTTCTACACCTACGCGGGCTTTGACGGCGCCTCCGCGCTGCGCTCCGACGCGACGACCGCGATCCAGAACATTCTGGAGCACGGTGCGGATGTCGCGCAGACGCTGACCGATCTGGCCAACCGCTGAGCAGCGGATTGACGGCTGAACAGGACAGGGGAGGCATCTCGGTGCTTTCCCTGTTTCCATGCAATCAGGAAAGGAAGAACAACATGGCTGAGTATTATGATCCCTGGGCCTATACCAAGACCAAGCACGGCCTGAGCGCCGATCTGGTGATCTCCGCGCTGCAAAAGTGCATCCGCCGCGGCGACGAGGAGACCGCCATGCGCATGGCGTACGAGCTCTACGTCACCTCGCCGTTCCACGAGGACAAGATGTGGACGCGCCTGATGGTCATCCCGATTGAGGACATCGGCTTCGGCGATCCGAACGCCTGCGTCATCGTGAAGACCTGCAACGAGCTGCGCAAGGAATACCCCTACGGCGACGGCGACCGCCCGATCTTCTTCCTGTACGCCATCCGCTACCTCTGCCGCTGCAAGAAGGAGCGCTCGACGGACCAGATCAAGAACATCATCATGAAGGAGAACGAGAAGGGCATCGTGCCCGAGGTGCCCGAGTGGACGATCGACATGCACACCAACAAGGGCCGCTTTGAGCTGGGCCGCGACGTCTTCTACTTCATGAACGAGGCCTCCAAGGTCGAGCCGCTCTGGGAGGGCTATGACGACCGCTACTGGAAGCAGCTCTACAAGATGTATGAGGATGAGGCCAAAGAGGCGGAGGAGAAGAAATAATTCCACTTCTCTCATGGAGACAGGCTGAACGCGTGAAGAAGGGAGTCCGGGGCGTTTTCCCCGGGCTCCCTTCCTTATGTCATGCTGATGATCGGATCAAACCGACCTGCTCTGCGGGAATATAGCTGCGTTTCTCCCCGCCCATGAGGGCTGTCACATGTCCTTGGCCATCGCGACGAGATAGGCGTAGATCTGGAGCTTGTACTTGTCGTAGAGCCCGAGGTCGATGTAGAGCTGCTTGTAGTATTTGAAGAGCGAGGCCTTTGTGGAGAGCACCTTCGCGGGCGTCACCTGCGCGGAGAGCGAGCCCTTCTTCTGGCGGACGTAGTAATACACCGGCGTGCGCAGGGAGTAGAAGCTCTCGGCGTAGCGGATGTATTCGAGGTTGAAGAGCATGTCCTCCGACCAGGTGAATTCCTCGTTGCAGCGGATGTCGTGCTCCATGATGATGTCGCGGCGGTAGAGCTTGTTCCACATCACGCCGTAGTAGAAGCTCGCCGGCTCCTCCATCAGGTAGCGGGCGAACTGCGCCTTGTCCATCCGCGTGTCCGGCGGGAGAAAGCCGAAGACCTGCATCTTCTCGTCCCGCGTCACGGAGCAGTAGTTGCACAACAGCAGGTCGACCTTGTTTTCCTCCATCGCTTCGACCATCAGGCGCGTCGCGTTGACGTCGAGATAGTCGTCGGAATCGACGAATTGCAGGTATTTGCCGGTCGCATGCTCGATGGCGACGTTGCGCGTGCCCGAGACGCCGGAGTTTTCCTTGTCGATGATGACGATGCGCGGGTCAAGCCGCGCATACATGCGGCAGATTTCCAGGCTGGAATCGCTCGAGCCATCGTTGACCAGCAGGATCTCAAGATTCTGGTATTTCTGATGCCGGATGCTTTCCAGGCAGGGCACCAGATCGATGGCGGAATTGTAGATGGGGACAAGAATCGAACAGAGCGGGCTTTCCATGGCGGTTTCCTCCTTGGCGAAGATCCGTTGGCGCATGCCAGTGCGCATATTATAGCATAGTTTCCCAGGAGACGGAAGAGAGAGAGGCATTTTGCATGAAAAAGGGATTTCCCATGCAGAATGAATCGGCAATCCGTCGAAAGCTGAAAGAAAATGAAGAAAAATGCGAACGAACCGTTTGACAAATGCACGGAGCGGGAGTATGATAGGAGCCGGATCGGCGAGAGCCGCGCTGAGCGTCCCGGAAAACGGCAAAGGAGAGAAAGACGTGGAGAATATCGGCTATTACAACGGAAAAACCGGCCCGATTGAAGAGATGATGGTGCCGATGAACGACCGCGCGTGCTACTTTGGCGACGGAATCTACGATGCGATGTTCACCGCGGGCCATGTTCCGCTGTCGCTTGATGATCATCTGCGCCGCTTCTACCGCTCGGCGGACAAGGTCGAGATCCGCATTCCGATGCCCTTTGAGGCGCTGCGCGAGCTGGTGCTGGATCTGTGCGCGCAGGTCGACAGCCCGACGGCGATGGTGTATGTGCAGGCGACGCGCGGTGTCGGTCCGCGCGGGCACGCCTATCGCTTTGCGGGGGAGCGCGCGAGTCTGTGGGCGTTCGTCCGGCCGGACGTGCTTGACCCGATGGACAGGGACTACCGCTGCATCACGGCGGAGGACACGCGCTTCCTGCATTGCGACATCAAGACGATCAACCTGCTGCCCAGCGTGCTCTACACCCAGCGCGCCGAGGCGCGCGGCTGTGACGAGGCGATTCTGCATCGCGGCGAGCGGGTCACGGAATGCGCGCATTCCAACGTGCATATCCTGAAAAATGGCGTCCTTCAGACCGCGCCCTGCGACAATCTGATCCTGCCGGGCATCACGCGGGCGCACCGCATCGCGCAATGCCGCGAGATGGGCATTCCCGTGCTCGAGCAGCCCTTCACGGTCGCGGAGATGATGGCGGCGGACGAGGTCTTCTTCACGAGCTGCAGCGCGCTGTGCTGCCGCATCCGGGAGATTGACGGGGCGCCGGTCGGCGGAAAGGACGAGGCGCTCATCCGCCGCATTCAAAGGGCGGCGCAGGACGAGGTCGATCGGGAGATTGAGGCGTTTGCGCACAGATGAACCGGGGATTCCTGGCCCGAAAGGGCGTTTTATCCGCCGCAGGGGAGATTCCCTTTAAGGCGGAGCAATTGAGGCAAGGGAGGACATGACGGATGAAGAATATCGCGTACTACAACGGAAGGACGGGCCTCATCGAGGAGATGATGATCCCGATGAACGACCGTGCCTGCTATTTCGGCGACGGCGTCTACGACGCGACCTGCGTGGTCAACCATGTGCCGATGGCGTTTGACGACCACATCGACCGCATCTACCGCAGCGCGAAGCTGATCGACATCGACATCCCGATGACGAAGGAAGACATGAAGGCCATGCTCATGGACCTCGTGCGGCAGGTGGAGGGCGACGTGCTCTTCCTGTACTGGCAGGTGACGCGCGGCGTCGGCCCGCGCGGCCACGCCTACAAGAACGCCGGCCCCACGCCGAGCATCTGGGCGTTCGTGCGCCCCAACGCGATGCGCGACCCGTTCGGCGCCTACCGCTGCATCACGATGGAGGACACGCGCTTCTTCCACTGCAACATCAAGACGATCAACCTGCTGCCCGCGGTCATCGCGAACCAGCGCGCCGAGGAGGCCGGCTGTGATGAGACGATCTTCCATCGCGGCGAGCGCGTGACCGAGTGCTCCCACTCCAACGTGCACATCATCAAGGACGGCACGCTCATCACCGCGCCCTGCGACAACCTGATCCTGCCGGGCATCACGCGCGCGCACATCCTCAAAATCTGCGCGATGCTGGGCATCCCGGTGCAGGAGCGCCCCTTCACAGTCGCGGAGATGATGGCGGCGGACGAGGTGTTCTTCTCCAGCTCCAGCGCGCTGACCTGCCGCATCCGCGAGATCGACGGCAAGCCGGTGGGCATGAAGGACGAGAAGACCTTCGGCGCGATTCGCGACGCCTATCAGCAGGAGCTGAAGGCCGAGTGCGGTGTCAAATAAACGGGACAATCAAAGAATGCGGGGCGCGGATTTATCCGCGTCCCGCTGCATTTTGAAGCGCCCGAAGGAACAGCCCGTCGCTTTGCGCAATCTGCGAGGGCGTGAGCAGGAGGCGACCCTCGCTGCACACGCGAGAGGCCGCGACGCGCAGCAGCGCGCTCAAAAGCTGCTGTAGGCGAATGTAGCTGCTGTCTGTCTGACGGCGCAGCGCATGCCCGCCGTAGAGCGCGTAGATCTCGTAGCGGTAGCGCTCCTGGAGCATGTCGTAGAGCCGGTCGGCGAGCTGGGGCGTGCGGAACGAGTAGAGCGCGAGCAGGCGCGAGACCTCCTGGGCATCCTGGAGCACGCGGCGCACGCCGGGCGTATCGGCGTAGGGGAGGAGCAGATCGTAAATCTGTTCGCATTCATTCGGGGTCTGATCTCTGGCAATCAAGGGCAGTCCTCCTCACTGGCATGGAATCTGTCTTTACTGTATGAAGGAGGAGCCCGCAAAAGAACGGCAAAATGACAGATTGCCTCTTTTATATAGAAACAGGCTTCGCGGCCGGAGGGCCGGAAAAGGGCAGAACGCATGCAGAAAATGACGCTGCACGCGCGAAAAGGCGCAAAGCGCGCGGGAAGGGCGCTAAAAAATGCGCTCAGGCAGTTGACAATCGGCAAAGAAGGTGACTAAAATAGATTGGTTGTTTGCGCGACGGCGTTTTCGCCGGCGCGCGGCGCATCATTCCTGAAGAATGGGAGGGTTTGCATGTTTTTGGCATATTTTGCGCTCTGGGTGATTCTCAACGGCAGATGGACCCTGGAGATCGGCACCTTCGGCGTCGTCTTCGCGGCGCTGCTGACCGCCTTTTGCTGCAAATTCATGGGATACAGCATGGAGAAGGAGCGGTCGCTCGCGCGCGGGCTGCTCTCGGCCGTGCGCTATGGCGCGATGCTGCTTGGGGAGATCGTCAAGGCCAACCGGGCGGTCATCGGCATGATTCTCGACCTGAGCTTTGAGCCGCAGCCG
>SFHU01000075.1 GCA_004555535.1 Clostridiales bacterium | reverse complement strand
ACGCCGCAGCCCTCCTCGCGCAGGATCTTCAAAATGAAGGGGTTGGGCGTCGCCTTGACGGCGAAGTACTCCCTGAACCCTGGGTTCCAGGCAAACGCCTTGTTCAGCGCGCGCGCCGTGCGGCGGATGCCCGCCTCGTCATAAATATGAAAGGGCGTCGGATAGGTCCTTGTGATCTCCCGCGCCTGCTCAAGCGTCAAAAAGGGCTTCTTCTCGCTCATGCCGTATCCCCCTCCTGCCCGACGGGCAGGTTTTTTTCAGAAATCTGCATACAACTATACCTTTGTGCCGGCCGTCTGTCAAGAAGAAACTCCCGGAAAATGCGCCCGGCGCCGCGCCAAATTGCACGCCGCAGCCTTTCCCGGTCAAAAAAAGCGGAGCCATGCCCGGCACGGCTCCGTTTGATGCAAGGTCAGGCCCTTCTGGACTCGAAAAAGCCACTCAACTGCGCCTCGCATTCCCCGCTGAGCAGCCCGCCTGACGCCGGCGTGCCCGCGCCGAAGGCGGGATCCTCCGTCAGCGCATAGACGCTGCCCGCGCAGCCCGCCTGAGGATCTGCCGCGCCGTAGATCACCTCTCCGACCCGGGCCATCGCTGCGGCTCCTGCGCACATCGGGCAGGGCTCCAGCGTCACGACCAGCGTGCAGTCCGTCAGCCGCCAGCGGCCCAGCGCCCGGGCGGCCCGCCTGAGCGCCAGGATTTCAGCGTGCGCCGTCGGATCGCAGGCGCTCTCGCGCTCGTTGTGCGCCTGCGCGATCACCTTGCCGCCGCAGACGACGACCGCGCCGACCGGCACCTCGCCCTGCTGCCTGGCGATTTCGGCCTCCTCCAGTGCCGCGCGCATCCACGCCTCGCGCATCAGCCGCGATCCTTTCCCCTGAAGAAGAGCGCGACCGTGCCCGGGCCGGAATGGCTGCCGATGACGGGGCCGATGACGCTCAGAATGATCTTCTCCGGATCGCAGCCATAGCTGCGCACGAGCTCATCCTTCACAAACAGCGCGTCTTCCTCGCAGTCGCCATGGCTGATGAAGATCATCTGGTCCGGCGCGGCCTCCAGCTCGCCGAACTTGGCCGCCAGCGCCTTGAGCGCCTGCCGGCGTCCGCGCACCTTAGCGCGCGCGATCAGCTGGCCTTGGTCGTTGACATGCAGCACCGGCTTGATGCTGAGCATCGAGCCGAAGAACGCCGCCGACGGCGAGCAGCGCCCGCCGCGCTTGAGGAAGTGGAGGTCATCCACCGTAAACCAGTGCGCGTAGCGCTGCACGCGCTCGCGCAGCCACGCCGCGTTCTCGTGAATGTCCATGCCGTTTTCGCGGTTCTCCAGCACGTCGTAGACCATCAGACCTTCGCCGGCGCTGGCGCCCAGCGTATCGACCAGCTCAATCACGGCGTCGGGATACTCCTCCAGCACCATGTTCTTCGCCAGGCAGGCGGAGGCATACGTTCCGGAGAGCGCTGAGGAGAAGATCACGCCCAGAATCTCCTCGCCCTGCTCCACCAGCGCCTTGAACGCCTCAAAGAACTCCGCAGGCGGAATCTGCGCCGTCGTACAGCTCTCTCCCGCGCGCAGGCGGTCGTAAAACATGCGCACCGTGGAGGCGTCGTCAAAGGGCTTCGTGCTCACCTCGCCGGCCATCGTATAGGCCATCGGCAGAATGCGGAGCTTTTGATATCGCCTGATCAGCCCGGGGTTCAAATCCGAACAGGAATCTGTGACAATCGTGTACATCTCAGTATCCCCTCTCTCTCTTTGGCGCGCCGCGAGGTCCGGTCAAACGCCCGGCTGCGACTGCGCGCGCCTCATTCCCGCACGCGGACGGGAAACATGAGCATTATTCTCGTCCGTATTCCCTTTTTCCTGCCCCCGCGGGGACATTTCGTCGCTTTTCATCAGAATCTGAACACAGATTCCACGCTCATGCTTCTGCACCGTCACGCGGCAGGACATGCCCTGCCGCTGCAGCCTGGCCGCCAGCTGCTGCGCCTCCTCCAGCGCCATGCGCACAGCCCGGCGTCGGGACGCCGCGAGGACGCCGGGCTGCTCGCCCGCAATCAGCCGCCTGGCCTGTCCCCCGCTCAGCTCCCGCTCCGCGATGATGGAGGCCGCCTCCAGGCAGCGCTCCTCGCCCGGGATCTTCAGCAGCGGCAGCGCCTGCTCGAGCTTCAGCCCTTCCCTGCGGATCAGCGCGCAGACGCGCTCGCCCAGGCGCAGCAGCTTCAGCCTGTCCTGTGCAAGCGTCCAGGGCAATGCCAGGCTCTCCTTCAGCCGCTGCGTGTCGCAGCGCGCCGCAGCGTCGGCCTCGTCGACCGGCGAGGGGGGCCGGCTTGTCCAGTGCTCCTCCAGGAAGCACGCTGTTCCCTCCGCCTGATCGCCCTCGATGAGCAGTGCATCCACCGCCTCCAGGCCCAGCATCCGGCAGGCCGCCAAACGCCGCGCCCCGCAGACGAGCGCATAGCGTCCCGCCTGCGCATTCTCCCGCACGACAAGGGGCTGAAGCAGGCCATGCCGGGCGATGGAAGCGGCCAGCGCCGCGAGCTCCCCCTGTGCCTGCGCATCCGTCCGCCCGGGAATCACCCCGCCGTAGATATCCGCCGTACGCACGCGCAGGTACGTTCCGCCCCGCGATTCCTTTCGCGCTGATCGTCTTCTCGTCAACCGGCTCACTTCCCTGTCGTAGATAGATATGACCTCCGGCCCGGATTCATGCCAGCGCGCTCAGCGCAGAAACGTCTGCACAAGCCGCCGCTCCCCGATCAGCCAGACCGTGATGCAGCCGGCCTGATCCGTCCGCAGCACCCGCGCACCGATCAGCGACAGGTCTTCGAGCACGCGCCCGGTCGGATGCCCGTAGCGGTTGTCCGCGCCGACGCTGATGAGTGCCAGCTCCGGCGTCGTCTGCTGCAGAAATTCGGCGCTCGTCGCGTATTTGCTGCCGTGGTGGGCAACCTTGAGCAGCTCGCAGTCCGGAAAATCCTCCCGCTCGCTCCCGATGGGAAGATCGCCGGCCATCAGCAGCGTCGTCCCCTCGACGCGGGCGCTCAGGACCAGGGAGCGCTCGTTGCTCCCCATGAGCGTCCCGTCCGGCGAGAGCACGTCCAGCTGGAATCCGCCCGCCTCAATCGCGCCTCCGCGCTCGACCTCCCTGACCGGCAGCTCCATCTCCCGCGCCAGCGCGAGCGCCTCCCGAACCGGCTCGGTCGCCGTCTCCTCCCCTGCATCCACGGACAGATAGATCGGGCCGATCTCCACCTCGGAGCGCAGCAGCGTCCCCAGCGCGCCCGCATGATCCTCGTCCAGATGCGACAGCACCACAGCCGAGGGCGTCAGCCCCTCAAAGCGGAGATAGCGAAGCATGTCATAGCTGTCCTCCGGGCCGACGTCGATGAGCACGCAGTTCCGCCCACTGCGCAGGATCGCCGCGTCTCCCTGCCCGACATCCAGCTGCACATAGCGCGCCGCCGGCACAAACCGCAGCGCATAGCTCGCCAGCAGCAGCACCGCCGCACAGAGAGCCGCCCTTCCCCTTCCGGCGCCGAACCGGATTCTGTCGCTACCCAGCGCCATCAGCAGGAGCACAAGCAGCAGGCTCGCGGCATACGGCGCAGGCAGCCGAACAATGGCGCCGCTCAGGGAAGCCGCCGCCATGCTCAGCATCTCAAAGCACCGGGCCGGAACGGCGAGCGCCCGGGCTGCCAGCCTTGCGCCCTCGAGGCTGATCACGCTCAGCGCCGTCACGGCCCATCCGCCAAGCAGCAGCAGCGGCATGATGCCGCCGCAGAGCAGATTCATCGGCAGCGCCAGCAGCGGCACATAGCCGTAGAACCGCAGCGTCATCGGAATCGCCGCCGCCTGCGCGCAGGCGCCCTGAACGACAGTCTGCACCAGCCTGCCACGGGGAATGCGCCGCCTTCTCGCGCGAAGGTGCGCCGCGCGGAACCTGCCGCCCAGCAGCTGCATGCCCAGCACCACGAAGAAGGAAAACTGAAAGGAACCCGAAAACAGCAGCACAGGGCAGCAGACCGTCATCACCAGCGCGGCGAAGGACAGCGCCGTCAGCGGCTCATACCGCCTTCCCCGGCACGAGGCGACCGCGCGCAGCACCGCCATGATCAGCGCGCGGATGGTGCCCGGCGCCGCGCCGGACAGGCAGGCAAAGAAGCCCAGCACCAGCATCTGCACGGCCAGCCTCAGCCTTCTTCTCGGGCGAAGCCTGCGCAGCAGAGCGTCAAGCGCCGCGGCGATCATCCCCAGATGCAGGCCGGATACCGTGAGCACATGGGCCGTTCCCGTCAGCCTGAGCGCCTCCGTCAGCCCCGCATCCATCTCCCTGCGCTCTCCGAGCATCAGCGCCTGAAACAGCGGCGCCGCCTCCCCGAAGACCGCTTCGATCCGCCCGAGAACCGCCAGTCGCATCCGGCGAATCGCCTCGCGTAGCGAGAAGACCGGCTCGCCCTGCACCTCCCAGCCCGGGAGCAGATAGCCCGACAGCTCGTATCCCTCACAAAGCGCCTGAATCCGCCTGTTTCCATCTCCGGGGTTGCGCGCCTCCTCCGGCGCGAAGAGCCGGCCCGTGCCGCTGAGGCGCTGGCCAACCTGGGCGCCGGTCGACTCCTCGCCCTCCTGCGTCATCAGCGTCACGATCACCGGCCGTTCGGGCGATGGACCGTCCTCCACGGTCACATCCCGCAGCCAGACCCGCGTCGTCGATTCAATCGCCATCACCGTGCCCGAGATCGTCGCTCCGGGCAGGGAAGCCGCATCGCGGCACGACAACTGGCTGCCCGCGCAGGCGTTGCCCAGCAGCGCCATCACCGCCATGCCAAACAAAAGCGCGCTCTCCCTGCGCCGGCACCGGAGGATGCCGATGCACGCAAGGAGAGCGCACAAAAGGAGCGTCAACCCCATGGGCAGACGGACATAGAGCGCCCCCGCAATCCCTGACAGCCAGGCGATGGTCACGGCCATCAGCCTGCGGCGAAAGGGAAAGAGGAGGACGTTTCCAAGCGCTCTGTCCATCGTCTTCGCCTGCATTCATGTTTTGTAGAGGCCGGTTTGCAGATCCGCCTGCCGCAAACGCGCCCTTTCGTCCCGCCTGCAGGAAAGCCCCTTTCTGGCCGGGGCTTCAGCGGCGGAGCATCGCGCGGAGCCGCCGGGCCGCGCCGGCCGGCAGATGCGCCACGCGCGCGGCGAGGCGCTCAAACTGGCCGGGCCCGCTGAGCAGTTTCATCACCCGCTGCGAATCAAAGCCCTCCCGGGCAAAATGCCTGAAGAACGCCTCCCGTTTGGGATGCGCCTGCACCGGAGCGATCAGGCTCGGATTGAACCGGGACAGACCGTCGGTTTCCACCCGGAAGGTGGTCAGCCTTCCCGCGGCGCGCTCGAGCGCCCGTCTGCCCGCCTGTGTGTTGGCAAAGACGAGGGAGAGTCCCCTGTCGTCGTCCCTCTGCGGGCAAACCTCCTGCGCGCCCCACAGATCGGAAAGCGTCAGATCGGCCACGTGGCCATTTCCGCGCAGGCCGCTGCAGTTCACGCACGACGGCCTCAGATACAGATTCTGCAAAAAGCCGTACAGAAACGGCTCATCCTTCTGCGAGCCGACATGCTCCGTGCCGTCCTCAAAGGTCGCCACCGCGGAGAAATCCTTCCAGCCCTTGCGCTTGTCGCGGAAGGCGTATCGCGTCACCCGCTTGCCGCTCTTTTGCTCCAGCTCCCGCAGATAGGCGGCGAAGACGCCCGGCGAGGGCACACCGTGGCAGACAAAGTCGACCGTCAGCAGCAGCTCGCGGCTCTTCCCCTTCACGCGGGTCAGCAGCCCGTCAATCTGGCAGGGCGTACCGGAAAACAGCACGGGAATGCCGCGCTCCAGCAACGAAACCGCATGCTCCATCGCCTCGGCGCAGTCGCTCTGCACATATTTGGAGCCGCGCATTCCCGCCAGCTCGCTCTCGTCAAACGCGCCGACGTGCTCCACGCGCAGCGCCTCATCAAATACCGCGCCGAAGACCACGCCGCCGCGCCCGATCACATCCTGCGCGAGCGCCGTAAACACGCCGCCCGAGGAGGACTCCATGCGGATTTCCTCGTCCCGGTTCATCGCGCCGAAGACCGCGGGCTTGTTCTCCGGCTTCGGTTTACCGACCGGGCACCGCTTCTCACAGAGGTCGCAGGAGATGCACAGCGCCTGATCCACGGAAGGATAGCAAAAGCCCTCCGCGTCCGGCGCCATGGTGATGGCGTCCTTGGGGCATGTGCCCACGCATGCGCCGCAGCCCGTGCAGTCCTCTTTGCGGCTTCTGACTGTCTCTCTCATGCCTTTTCTCCCAGCTCCATGATCCTCTTGACCAGCTCCGCGCGCCCCGCGGTGTATTCGGGAATGCGCCTCTGCAGCAGCGCCCTTTCCTCCTGCGCGCGCCCGATCAGTGCGTCATATGCGGCAATCAGCTCCTGCTCACTCCCCAGCTCCTGAACAGGGATCAGGTGCCCCGCCTCGTCGCCGAACAGATCCCGCGCGATGCCCCGCGCCTTGACGGAATAGCCGATCACCAGCGTCGGCACGCCGCTGGAATACCCCGCGATGGAGGCGTGCGTTCTCGCCGTGACCAGCGCCTTCAGCTGCCCGATGCAGCCCTTGAGCTGCATAGCCCGAAGCGTACCCGGCAGCAGGAAGACGCGCGGCTCATCGGCAAAGCGCGCCTTGAGCGCCCCAAGCGCGTCGAGATCGTTGTCATGCTCCCAGGTGACATGCGGAATCAGCGCGACGCTGTCCCCGCTGGTGCTCAGGATGTGGCGGATCAGCGCCGCGAACGCATCGAGCGTGCCCTCCCTGTCCCGGGAGCAGTCGAGCACAAGCGGACTGAGGTTGATGCCGACCGTGCCTCCCTCGCGCCAGCCCTGCGGCAGCGCCGTCTCCTCGCTGCGCAGGAAGAACGCCGGGTCGCACCATTGCAGCACGGGCAGCCCCTCCGCCTTCATCGCCTCAAACGTGATCGACTCGCGCGCGACAATCAGCTGATACTGCCGGATGTCCCCGAGGCGCTCGCCCTCCAGCAGCTTCGGCTCCACCGAGCAGCCCCAGAGCACGATCGGCTTGCCCGCACGCCGGAGCCGCCCGTTGATCACGAGCAGATGCTCCTGTCGCCCATAGCAATAGGTGTCCCCGCCGATGGAGAGGCAGACGTCGCTGCGACGCCCCCGCGAGATGACCGTGTCGTAGCGCCGGGCGACCTCCTGCTCCCGCGGGATGCCCAGGCGGAAGCCGACGGAATTGATCAGCCGGTTCAGGCTGTAGGGCGAAATCTCCGCCGGAATGACGGGAATGCCCAGGCCGATGCCCCGGTCATACTTCGGCGTCGCCGAGGCCACGCAGCACCTAACGCCCAGCTCCTGCACAAACATCTCGCTCGTCGAGCGGACGATGGCCTCGCAGCCCCGGTTTTCGCAGCCGCCGTGGTTGTACATCAGCATCGTGCTCATCGCCTGATCCCCCATTTCCAGCCGGTGATCTTTTCAAAGACGCGCATCAGCTTGTAAAACTGCGGGAAGCGTCCGCTGACGACGAGCCTGTAAAGGCGCCTGTCCTTCTGCGGGATCCTCTCCCCGTCGATGCCGTCGAGCACCAGCGGACGGATCCGGCTGTTGAAGGCGCTCATGCACGCGCGGATGCCGCGGCGCTTTTCGTCGATCCAGACGCAGCTCTGCAGATAATCCCTGAAATACAGCTCCTTGATGCCCTCCTGCCTGAGCAAGCGGTTCATGCTCTCGAGCATCGGCTGATGCGCCTCGCTGTAATCCCGGACGCCCGACATCGCCGACTGGCTGTGGATCCGGTAGACGTAGGTTGTCTCCGGGATGTGCACCACCTTGCGCGCGCGCAGGTAGAGCTGCATGTTCAGCAGCGCGTCCTCGCCGATGCGCACGGTCTCGTCCAGGCGCAGCCCGCCGTCGAACAGCGTCCTGTCGTAGAGCTTGTTCCAGATGTTGTTGTAGATTCTGTGCATGTGGATGATCTCTTTGACGATCTCGGAGGGTTGCTGCACGACAGGCTCGATCTCCACCGGCACGCGCCGGTTCTTCTCCACGTCAAAGAGCATGTGGTTGGCGGAGGTGATCTGCGCGCCCGTGCGCATCGCCGTCTGATACAGCAGCGCGAGGCCGTCCTCCTCCAGCGCGTCGTCCGCATCCACAAAGGCGATATACCGCCCCGTCGCCAGGGAGATCCCGCGGTTTCTGGCCGCGGAGACACCGCTGTTTTGTATGTGCAGCACCTGGGCCCGCGGCTCCGTGCGCGCAAAGGCATCCAGAATCGCGCCCGTCGCGTCCGTCGAGCCGTCGTCGATGAAGATCATCTCGATCTGCGGCGTCCGCTGCGCCTTCAGGCTCTCCAGGCAGACCCGGAGATACCGCTCCGCGTTGAAGCACGGCACAATCACAGAAATATCGGCAAGTGAATTCATCGTCATCCTCCCAAAACGCCTCACGGCAGAAAGAAGCTCAGCGGCGGAAGCAGGCGCAGCGCGGCGTAGTAGAGCCGCTGCTTGGCGCACAGCGCGCGCGGGGACACGCCCTTCGTGATCCGCCGGACGACAGACCGGTCAAACCCCAGGGCCGCGCGAAGGCGTCCCCTGTCCGCGCGCAGCACGCGCAGGTAGGCGTCGATATGGGCGCGGAAGAGCGCCGTCTCCAGATGGTGCCGGTCGATGAACCGCCCGATGCCCTCGAGCATCGGCAGGCTGCGCGCATAGCGGTCGCTGCGCGCGCGCATCATCGCGGAATCCCCGCCCAGCTCGTAGATATAGACGACCTCCCGGCTCATCCGCCAGCTGCGCGCGCAGGCGAACGCGTCCAGGTTGAAAAGCACATCCTCACCGACCTTGACCCCCAGTGGCGCCTCAACCCGGTTTTCCTTCAGCATATCCGCCCTGTACAATCGCGCGCACATGCTGTTGAGCGCACTGTCCCCCCGCAGGAGGCTCTCATAGATGGCGATGCGGTCGCCCTCCGCGCAGACGCTGAGCTCCTCGCGCCCGCCATCCTCCCCGTGGCGCATGATGTACGCCCCGCAGGCGATGTCCGTCTGTTCATCGGTCAGGGCAAGCAGCGCCCGGAGCGCGCCGGGCAGCAGATGGTCATCCGCATCGACAAAGCCGATCCATCGGCCCCGGGCACAGGCTATGCCCGCGTTGCGCGCGGCGGAGACGCCGCCGTTCTGCTGATGCAGGACGCGCATGCGCGGCTCGTCCTTCGCCAGCGCGTCAAGGCGCGCGCCGGTGTCATCCGTGGAGCCGTCGTCCACCGCGATCAGCTCCCAGTCCGCAAAGGTCTGTGCCCGGATGCTGCGCACGGTGCGCTCCAGCGTCGCCCCATTCTGATAGCAGGGCAGCACGAGGCTGATTTCAGGCGTCCCCATGGCGCTTCTCCTTTCGCATGCGCAGGCGGAAGGCCGCCTCGCCGAGCTTGCGCTTCACGAGCTGAAACGGAAAGATCAGCGGATACGCGGCGGGATACAGGCCGCTGCGGCCAAGCCAGAGCAGCGCGTGGGCGCCCGGGCCCAGCCTGTGCGGATCAAGCCCCGGAACGGCCACAACAGGCTGTGCCTTCTCCCGGAAGCCCCGGATCACACCAGGAACGCCGCCGTCCTTGTACAGGCGAAGCACGACCGCGTTGAAAAACGCCGCGTAATACGCCTCCAGCTGTCCCCGTCGCAGCAGCATATCCCGCATGGCCAGCAGCCAGGGCAGGTGGGCGTCCAGCTCGCTCTTCGTGCGCGTGTGCGTCGCCGATTCCCCGTGCATCCTGTAGCGGTAGGTCACCTCCGGCACGAACGCGATGCCCCGCCCGCAGAGCACAGCCTCCAGGTTGAACAGCGCGTCCTCCGCGATGGCGATGCCCTCGCGCAGGCGCAGATGCTCCCGCTCAAGCAGCGCGCGCCGGTGCAGCTTGTTGCACATGATGTTGAGCACGCTGTCGCCCTCGATCAGGCGCAGCGCCGCCGCGCGCCTGCGCGCCTCGCCGGAGCGCCCTGTCCAGGCGCCCTCCGGCCAGAAGATCCCCCCGTTTCCACGCTCATCAAACGTCCGGTGCAGGCAGACGACCATGTCCGCTCCCTCCGACGCCCCAAGCATCCGCTCCAGCGCGATGGGCTCCAGCAGGTCGTCCGCGTCGACAAAGGTGACGAATTCCCCGCGTGCCTCTTCAAGCCCTTTGTTTCTCGCGGCGCAGACGCCGCGGTTCTCCTGATGAAAGACGCGGACGCGGGCATCCCGCTCCGCCGCCCTGCGGGCGATGGAAAGCGAGCCGTCACCGGAACCGTCGTTGATCACCAGCACCTCAAAATCCTTCATCGTCTGCGCGAGCACCGAAGCAAGGCATGCCTCCAGATACCGCTCCGCGTTATAGCAGGGAATGATCACGCTGACCCTCATCGCGCAGCCTCCCGCCTGTCAATCAGCGCCGCCGCGCCGCGAACATCGCCCCGCAGCCATCTCGCGGCAAAGAGCCGGGCGCGCACCTGGGAGCGGATTCCCTTGCCCGTCCTGAGCGTGTACATCACAAGCGGCATCACGCCCAGCAGGCGCCTGAGCATGTCCCGCAGCGTCGCGTTCCGGCCCAGCTCCTCCATGGCGGCATAGACCTCCTCCGGCTCCGGATCCAGACGGATGCCCTTGGCGATCAGCTTGTCATAGCAGAGGACGGGCAGCACGTTTTGGAGCTCCTGCGCCCGCCCGGCTGCGCGCGCATAGTCGCACAGGCGGATGCTCAGTGTCGTCAGCCGCCGCGCGAGCCGGGGCTTCTTCTTGCCCATCAGCGAATCCCCGCGCTGGGTGTAATAGACATAGGGCTTGCTCAACGCGGCGATTTTGTGTGTATGGAGCAGGTACATCGCGGAAAAGAGTGTGTCCTCCGCGAAGATTTCGTCGTTGGGCGCGTAACGCAGCCCGTTTTCCTCAATGACGCTGCGCCGGTACAGCTTGCTCCAGGCCTCCTGCCCATGCCTGTAGGGCATCCAGTAGTCGTAAAAATAGTTGGCCAGCCCGAGCCCGTCCAGATCGATCACCTCGTCGTCAAAGTGCAGATAGGCGTCCTGCACGCCGCGCTTGTCGACGTATCGGTAATTCCAGAGCACTTGCTCCGCGCCGGAAGCATCTGCTGCCGCGACGGCGTCCGCGAGCAGGCTTGAATCGATATAGTCATCTGAATCCACAAAGGCAATGAATTCGCCCCGCGCGATGTCCAGCCCGGCGTTTCTCGCCGAGGACAGGCCACCGTTCTCCTTGTGAACCTGGCGGATGCGCGAATCCCTGCGCGCATATTCCTCCATGATCCGCGGACAGCTGTCCTTCGTGCCGTCGTCGACGAGGATCAGCTCAAAGTCCTCAAAGGTCTGCGCCAGAATGCTGTCGAGACAGCGCGGCAAATACGCCTCCACCTGGTAAATCGGCACGATCACGCTGACCCGGCACATTGTCTTCCCTCCGCCTGCATATGTTTTTTCCTTCCTGCATATGATTCATTATACCATAGATTGTTCCGCTTCACCACTCTCTTTTGTGAAAAGCGGGCGGCTGTCCCCCGCTCCGGTCCAGCCAGGCCCGGCGCCGTCAGGAAAAAGAAAACCCCCGTCGCCATAACGGGGATTCCTTTCTTCCGGTGCTTACGCGGCGTCCTCGGCCTGCGCCGTTTCCGCCTCTGTGGTCAGCAGCTCGATCGCCTTCTGGAGCTGCGCGTCCTTGTCGTGCGGCAGGTTGTTGATGCCGTAGCGCGTGACGGCGTCCTCGTCGAGCGAAACCTCGACATGCGGCTCAATGCCGATCTCATGGATGCACTCGCCGTTGGGCGTGTAGTAGCGGGCAGTCGTCACCTTCATGCCGCTGCCGTCCGGGAAGTTGATGACGCTCTGCACGACACCCTTGCCGAAGGTCTTCTCGCCAACCAGCGTGCCCGCGCCGGTATCGCGGATCGCGCCGGCGAGGATCTCCGACGCGCTGGCGGAATACCCGTTGACCAGCACGACCATCGGCACATCGTAGTACTTGTCGTCAATCCGGTATTCGGTCGTCTGTCCGGCCTTGTCGCGCATAGAGACGACGACGCCCTCCGGAAGGATCAGGTCTGCCATGTCCACGCAGGCATCCACCAGGCCGCCGCCGTTGTTGCGCAGGTCGATGATCATGCCGCAGACGCCGGCCTCCTCGAAGGCGGCAATCGCCTGGGCGAAGCCCTCATACGCGTCGCCAAGGAAGTCGAACACCATCACATAGCCGATATTCCCCTCGAGGATTTCATATTCGACATAGTTGATGTTGACGATCTTGCGCGTGATGTCAAAATCGATCGTCTCCAGCCCGCGCAGGACGGTAACCTTCACGCTCTCGCCCGGCGTGCCGCGCATGACGCTGACCGCCTCGTCCATTTCGTAGGCTGAATAGTAGACGTCGTTGACGTAGACGATCTTGTCGCCGGAACGGATGCCGGCCTCATCGGCCGGGCTGTTTTTGAACACGCGCGTAACGGTGATGGTCGTGTCCTCCGGGTCGGCCAGCAGCTGGCAGCCGATGCCGGCGTATTCGCCCTCCGTCTCCTCGTTGAACTTGTCCATCTCTTCCTTCGTGTAGTAGGTGCTGTACACGTCGCCAATGCCCTGCATCAGCCCGAGCGCCGCGCCCTCGAGCATGGCGTCGGTGTCGGCATCCTCATAATAGTAGGCCTCGACGAGCTGCATCAGCGTGTCCAGCTTGCTGTACTGCATCAGTCGGTCATACTCCTCCCGGCTGATGGTCACGGTGTCGCTCTCCTGGTCTTTGAACATGGGCAGCACGGAGGACGCACCGGCCTGCGCACTCATGGCCAGCAGCATGATTCCGGCGAGCACAACGGCGACAAAATTGCGTTTCACTGTCTTCACATTTCCTTTCCATCTGAAAACAGCCGACCCTTCTGGGGGTCGGCTGGACATGCCCAACGGGAAAATGTCCGGGAATACGGGATCAATACACGGGACGCGGCTTGTCCTTGCCGCTCTTGCCCAGCAGCATCATCATCTTGAAGGTCACCGCGTCATCGAACTTGCGCAGATCAAGGCCGGTCTGGCGCTGCACCTTGTCCAGGCGATAGACGAGCGTATTGCGGTGGATGTAGAGCTGGCGCGCGGTATCGGACAGGTTCAGGTCCTTGGCGAAGAACATCTCGATCGTATGCAGCATCTCGTCGTTGAACAGGCGCGCCGTCTTTCGGTTGAAGAGGATACCGTGATAGCGCGTGCCCATCTCGCGCGGGATATCCATCAGGAAGCGCTCGAGCACGAGGCTGCGATAGACGTAGATGTGCTGCTCGGTCAGGAAGATGCGGCCGACCTCGACCGCCCTGCGGGACTCGCGATAGCTCTCGCCGATCTCCGGGAAGGTCTTCTTCGGCTCGCCGATGCCCACGACGCAGCTCTTGCCCGCCTCGTCAAGCAGCGTCTGCTCGATCGCCTCGGCCAGCTGATAGAGCTCGTCAAAGTTCTCGACGTTCTCCATGCTCTTGAGGAAGACGACCGTGTGGCGGTCCATCTCCACGAGCAGGTCGTTGCTCGCGCGCGGAACAAGCTCCTCGAGCATGTTGAAGGCGGTTTCCGTCTCCGTCTGAAGGATCTGGAAGGTCATCACGCAACGCTCGCGGTTAATCTCGATCTGATGCTCATGGGCCAGCGCTTCCAGTTCGGAACCGGCCAGCTCCTCGCGCAGCACGCGGCGATAGACATCGTAGCGGCTCTGGATGGGCGCCTCGCCGCGGCCCATGGACTGAACCATCGCGCCTGCGAGGACGATGCAGTCATGCGTCGCCGCGCCCTGCGCATCCGCACAGAGGATCAGCTCCGGCGTGATGCCGATCATCAGAAACGTCTTGCCCTCAAAGGCGACAGGCATTCCCGGCTCCATGAACTCCGGGAGATTGATCTTGCCGCGGTTTTCCTCGGGCAGCAGCACCGAGCCCTCGGTATCCAGCAGCCAGAGCGGCTGCATCAGACGGGCCAGCACCTGTTGAATCTGGTTTAAGAAGCGCTTTTCAGGTATCATTTCCATTCTCCTTTCGAGAACGACAATC
>SFHU01000074.1 GCA_004555535.1 Clostridiales bacterium | reverse complement strand
AGCACTAAAAGTAGTGATTATCCTACAATTTCGCCAAGCATAGTTGCTGAAGTTGCTTCTGATACCTTCACCATTACGAAGTCTCCAGGCTTTGCATCGCCCTTGGGGAAAACGATCATTTTGTTCTGCTGGGTGCGTCCGCACATCTGTTCGCGGCTGCGTTTGCTGTAGCCTTCGACGAGCACTTCGAATGTCTTGCCGATATCGCGGCGGTTGCTTTCGAGCGATAGTTCATTCTGTAGTGCGATGATCTCGTTGAGTCGGCGGATCTTCTCTTCCTCGGCGATGTCGTCAGGGTAGTGGCGTGAGGCAAATGTGCCAGGTCGCTCGCTGTACTTGAACATGAAGGCAGAGTCGAAACCAACCTCTCTCATCAGGCTGAGTGTCTGCTGCTGGTCTTCGAGTGTCTCTCCGCTGAATCCGCAGAACACATCGGTCGAAATGCCGCATTCAGGCATGATGCGCTTGACGGCAGCTATGCGGTCAAGATACCACTCGCGGTCGTATTTGCGGTTCATGCGCTTCAGCACAGAGCTTGATCCCGACTGTACGGGCAGATGCAGGTGCTTGCAGATGTTCTTGTGAGCTGCCATTGTCTCAAGGATCTTGTCGCTCATGTCTTCAGGATTGCTCGTAGAAAAACGAATCCTCATTTCAGGAGCAGCGTCTGCCACTATGGCAAGCAGATCAGCAAAGTCAGTCTCATTGCCATCTTCCTTGAAGAGGTAAGAATTGACATTCTGTCCTAAAAGCGTAACCTCCTTGAATCCTTTGTCTTTCAAGGGATTGGAAGCCATGAATCCAGCGGCGACGGCCTTGTCGATTTCGGCGTCGAGAGTGGCGAGGGAGTCGATTATCATCTCCTCTGACTCGTCCTCGGTGCGCCATATGGGCAGGGGTGTGCCCCAGAAGCGGCTGCGCGACAGGTTCCAGTCCTGAAGATTCTCAAGCCATTTGCCGAAACGGCCTGTGCCCGTGGAGGTCGGTTTCCACAGTATCGTATCATTGAGTTCCATCAGGCGTTCGCGCACGGCGGTGGACTTGATGAACCATGAGTCGAGAGGATAATAGAGCACGGGCTTGTCGGTGCGCCAGCAGTGGGGGTAGCTGTGCACGTGCTTGGCTATGCCGAACACCTTGCCTGTGGCCTTGAGCTCCATACAGATAGCCACGTCGAGAGTTTCGGTGTCGTCAGTGGCTTCGGGGTCGTAGGCATTCTTGACGTAACGGCCGGCCCAGCGGGAGTATTCGTCGCGGTTGACCATCCTGTCCACGAAATCGGGGTCGAGGTCCTCGATGCGGTAGAAGCGGCCCGTCATGTCCACCATAGGACGGATGCGGCCTTCGCGGTCGGTCATATGCAGTGGCGGCACGCCGGCGGCACGGCTTACGCGGAGGTCGTCGGCACCGAAAGTGCCGGCTATATGAACGATACCGGTACCGTCCGACGTGGTGACATAATCGCCGGGGATGACGCGGAAAGCACCCTCGCCGGGATTGACCCACGGCAGCAGCTGACGGTAACGAATACCGATGAGGTCGCTACCTTTCACGGTGGCTATCCTGCGGTAAGGCAGCACCTTATCACCGGGTTTGAAGCTATCCATATCGGCCTCGGCGCCTTCGGCGCTGAAGTAGGATGCCACAAGATCGGCAGCTATGCCCACGGAGATCTTCTCGCCCGAGAAGCGGTTGTAGGTCTCTATGATATCATAATCGAGCGAGGGGCCTACGGCCAATGCGGTGTTGGAAGGAAGTGTCCACGGTGTTGTGGTCCATGCCAGCAGGCATGCCTTGCCCCAGCTGCCGAACACCGCGGGGGCGTCGATGAGCTCGAACTGTGCCGTGCACGTGGTGTCCTTGACATCGCGGTAGCAGCCCGGCTGATTGAGCTCGTGCGAACTCAGACCCGTGCCCGCGGCGGGGCTGTAGGGCTGGATGGTGTAGCCCTTGTAAAGGAGTCCTTTCTTATAAAGCTGAGCTAGAAGCCACCATACCGACTCGATATAACGGTTGTCGTAAGTGATATAGGGGTCGGTGGTATCCACCCAGTAGCCCATCTTGTCCGTCAGTTGTGTCCACTCGTCGGTGTACATCATGACATTCTTGCGACACGCATCGTTATAGTCGTCAACACATATTTTCTTGCCTATATCCTCCTTCGTGATGCCGAGGCTTTTCTCCACGGCGAGCTCTACGGGCAGTCCGTGCGTGTCCCATCCCGCTTTGCGCCCTTGACCCGCAAGCCGGCGCTTGCTATAATGAAAGCAGCTGTTTCTTTCATAGAGGAGGTCTTTCTGTGAAACGCATTGTTCTGACCGGCGGCGGTACAGCCGGCCACGTTTCCCCCAATCAGGCGCTCATCCCCCTGCTCAGGGAGGAGGGCTGGGAAATCCATTACATTGGCACGAAAAACGGCATCGAGCGCTCGCTGATTGAGCCGATGGAGGGCGTCGTCTATCACGCCGTCAGCTCCGGCAAGCTGCGCCGCTATTTCGATCTCAAGAATTTCACGGATCCGTTCCGCGTCATCGCCGGGGCATTCCAGAGCTTTGCGCTCATCCGCAGGCTGAAGCCCTCCATCGTCTTTTCCAAGGGCGGCTTTGTCAGCGTGCCTGTCGTCTTCGGTGCGGCGCTTTGCCGCGTGCCCGTGGTCATGCACGAGAGCGACATCACCCCCGGCCTGGCCAACAAGCTCTGCAAGCCCTTCGCCAAGGCGATCTGCACGACGTTCCCCGAATGTGCCGGGCTGCTGGGCAGCAAGGCCGTGCAGACCGGAACGCCCCTGCGCGACATGGTCTTTTCCGGCTCCCGCGAGCGCGGCCTCGCGCTGGCCGGCTTCGACGGACAGAAGCCCGTGCTGATGATGATCGGCGGCTCCCTGGGCGCGCAGTCGGTCAACGCCGTGCTGCGGGAGGCGCTTTCCGAGCTGACGAAGCGCTTTGACGTGCTCCACGTCTGCGGCAAGGGCAACCTTGCGCCGGAGCTCGAGGGCATGGCGGGCTATCGTCAGTTCGAGTATCTCTCTGCTGAGCTGCCGGATGCCTTCGCCTGCGCGGACATCATGCTCTCCCGCGCGGGCTCCAACTCGCTCTCCGAGATCATGGCGCTGTGCAAGCCGGCGCTGCTCATCCCCTATCACAGCGGCCGCGGCGACCAGGTGCTCAACGCCAATTCGCTCAAGGCGCGCGGCCTCGCGCACGTCATGCTCCAGAGCGACCTGAACGCGGAATCCCTGGTCGCCGCGATCGACGCGCTCTGGGAGGATCGCGCCCTGCTGGCCCAGCGCCTCGCAGCGCTGCCCGACGCCAACGGCACGCAGGCCGTGCTCGAGCAGATCCACCGCTACGCGAAGGGCTAAGCGGCCAGCCCCTTCCTTCCGCAGAAGAGTTCAACGGACAGGAATACCCCTTTTTCCTCCGCAAAAAGGCGATGAGCGTCAAGCCCATCGCCTTTTCCTTATCTCTGGATCACAGCGCTCAGGGCGCCTCGTAGGTCTTCGCCTCGCGCGTCTTGTCGATCTCCGTCACGTTGACGACATAATCGCGCACAAAGCCGTAGGTCTTGCCGGTCTCCGTCGAAACCTCGTACCAGATGGCGCCGTCCTTGTCCGCATATTTCTCCAGGATCATCAGCTTGACGCCCTTGGAGAGCTGACGCACGAGCTTCGCGCCGGAAACGGGCTTCTCACGCACGTTCGCCTCACGGTTGGTCGTCGCCTTGCCGATGATCTCCCGGTCGAGCAGCGCGTTCTGCGCAGGCGAAGCGGTGGGCGCGGGAGTCGGCGTCGCAGCTGCCTCCGGCAGATCGATCTGCGAGCCCGCGTCGAGCGTCAGCACATAGTCGCGCATATAGCCGACCGTGCTGCTGCCCTGCGGCTGCACCTGATACCAGACATTGCCACTCTTGTCCTTCTCCACGGCGAGGATATCGACCGTCTTGCCCTTCTTGAGCGTCGTGATTACCTGTCCGTTCATCACCTTGCGCAGGTTGGCATCGCGGTTGGTCTTCGCCGTGCCAATCGCTGCCGCGTTGGCGGTCGTCTGTCCGCTCTCCGTCTCCTGCGTTCCGGGCTTGGGGGTTGCGGTCGGCTTGGGCGTCGCCGTCGGTTTGGCAATCGTGCCGTCCACATTGACGACATAGTCGCGCATCCAGCCCTCAGTGAGCTGATCGTCCACCGTCACGTTGTACCAGACATTGCCCTTTGCATCGAGCACAGCATCATGAATCGTGACCGCATCGCCCTTCCTGGTCTGCAGCTTTACCTTGGCCGTCGAGGACGGGCTCTCGCGCAGGTTGGCCTCACGGTTCGTCTTTCCCTGGCCCAGATCCGTCTTCGGCGTCGGGGAAGGCGTCGGGCTCGGCGTCGGCTCCGGGGAGGGCGTCGGCGTCGGGGTCGGCCTCGGGGTCGGCGTGGGCGTCGGCGTGTTGCTCAGGATGATCGGCAGCGGCGTCGCCGTGGCCTCAGCAGCCGGAGTCGGCGTAGGCGTGGGCGTCGGTGAAGGCGTCGCCGTCTGCACCGGAGCCGCCTCCGCCGTCGTCTGCACAGCAGCAGCCGGCGTATCCGTCGGTCCGGGCGTCGGCGTATTCGTCAGGATCAGAACAGGCGCATCCGTCGCCGGGGCCTGCGTAGGGAGCGCCTGCGACGTGTCGGTCGGCGCAAAGACAATCGCCCCCGGCGCCGTCGTCTGCTCGGGCTGCGGGGTGTCGGTCGACGCAGCCGGAAGCTGTCCGATGCTCACACCGTTCCTGCCGGTGACGAGCTTGACGACGGCCAGCGCAGCCAGCAGGAGAAGCAGCAGCACGATGACGGCAACCAGGATCCTGCCCACGCCACCGCCGCCATGTCCACGCCGCGGGGAGGCTGCCGGCTCGTCGTCGTCCTCGCCGCCAGCCTCGTATGCGTCGTAATCCTCATAATCCTCATAATCGCCGGCATCGTTCACATCCTCCGGAAGCTGCGCGAACGGGTTTTCGCGTTCCGTCGAATCCTGACGATCATGTCTGTTGGCCATATCTGCCCCTCCTCATCCGATGCGCTAGATAGTTCTATTATAGGGTTTCCTGTCAAGCGTTGCAAGTGTTTTCTCGTCAAATGTCGCATTTTGGCAGACGGTCAATGCAAAAAGCACCCTCCCGGTTCCCCCGGGAGGGTGCTTTGGGTTTCATTCAGGCGTCAGTCAGACGCTCACGCGGCAAATCCCCGAAGGATCAGTCGTCGCTCGCCATCCTCTTGTACGTCTCGAGGCGGCGCTTCGCGTCCTCCTCGTTGATCTTGTAGGCCTCTTCCGCCTTCGCCGGGAACAGCTTGGCCAGGGAAGCATAGCGGACCTCGCCCTTGATGAAGTCCTGATAGCTCTCGGTCGGATCCTTGCTGTCGACGGTCAGCGGGTTCTTGCCCTGGGCCTCGAGATCCGGGTTGTAGCGGTACAGCGGCCAGTAACCGCAGGCCACAGCGCGCTTGATTTCCATCTGAGCGTGCGCCATGTTGATGCCGTGGTTGATGCAGGGCGCGTACGCGATCACCAGGGACGGGCCGTGATAGGCCTCAGCCTCGGTCATGGCCTTGAGCAGCTGCGCCGGGTTCGCGCTCATGGCGACGGTCGCGACGTAGACATAGCCGTAGGACATGGCCATCATGCCGAGATCCTTCTTGCGGGTCTTCTTGCCGGAGGCCGCGAACTTGGCGATGGAGCCGGTCGGGGTGGACTTGGAAGCCTGTCCGCCGGTGTTGGAGTAGACCTCGGTATCGAGCACGAGGATGTTCACGTCCTCGCCCTGGGCGAGCACATGATCGACTCCGCCGTAGCCGATGTCGTAGGCCCAGCCGTCGCCGCCGAAGATCCACTGGCTCTTCTTAACCATCATGTCCTTCATGCCGGCGATCTGCTTGCAGAGGTCGCAGTCCTTGCCCTCGACGAGCTCAGCCAGCTTCGCGGAGGTCGCCTTGGACTTCTCGCCATCGTTCATGGTGGCAAGCCAGGCCTCGCAGGTCTCCTTCGCCTCGCCTTCGACCTTCTCGGAGAGCTCGGTCACGAGCGCGGCCAGCTTCTCGCGGCGCTGCGTGGTGGCCAGGTTCATGCCGAAGCCGAACTCGGCGTTGTCCTCGAACAGGGAGTTCGCCCACGCCGGGCCCTGGCCCTTGTCGTTCTTGGTGTAGGGAACGGTCGGAGCGCTGCCGCCATAGATGGAGGAGCAGCCCGTCGCGTTGGCCACCATCATGCGGTCGCCGAAGAGCTGGGTGACGAGCTTGACATACGGGGTCTCGCCGCAGCCGGCGCAGGCGCCGGAGAACTCGAAGAGCGGCTTGAGGAACTGGCTCTCCTTGACATTGGCCTTGTTGATGAGGGCCGGATCGACCTCCGGGATCGTCTGAGCGTACTCCCAGTTGGCCTCTTCCTTCTTCTGCTCAGCGAGCGGCTCCATGCTCAGGCACTTGCCCAGGCAGACATCGACGCAGTTGCCGCAGCCGGTGCAGTCGAGCGGGGAAACCTGAATGCGGAACTGCTTGCCGGCGAACTGCTTGCCCACCGCCTTCTTGGTCACGAAGGTCTCGGGAGCCACGCCCTCGTCCACCAGATACGGACGGATGGCCGCATGCGGGCAGACCAGCGAGCACAGGTTGCACTGCACGCACTTGGTGACGTCCCACGCCGGAACCTTCACCGCGATGCCGCGCTTCTCGTACTTGGTGGTGCCGGTCGGGCAGGTGCCGTCAGCCGCGATCGCGGAGACGGGCAGCTTGTCGCCCTCCTGCGCGAGGATCGGCTTGATGAACGCCTTGTAGTACTCGTCGCCCTCGATCTCGACAGGCTGAGCGCCGGTGGTGGCATTGGCCCACTCCGCCGGCACCTTGACCTCGCGCAGACCGGAGATCGCGATGTCGATGGCGTCCCAGTTCTTCTTGACGACGGCGTCGCCCTTCTTGCCGTAGGTCTTCTTGGCATACGCCTTCATGTATTCGTCAGCCTGGTCATACGGGATGACGTCCGCGAGCTTGAAGAACGCGGCCTGCATGATGGTGTTGATGCGGTTGCCCATGCCAACCTTCGCCGCCAGATCGATGGCGTCAATGGCATAGAACTTGATGTTCTTCTTCGCCAGCATCTGCTTCATGGAAGCGGGCAGCTGGGCGTCGAGCTCCTCATCGCTCCACTGGCAGTTGAGCAGGAACGTGCCGCCATCCTTGAGGGTGGAGAGCATGTCGTACTGCGTCACATACGCCGGATTGTGGCAGGCGGTGAAGTCGGCCGCGTCGATCTGATACGGAGACTGGATCGGCGTCTTGCCGAAGCGCAGGTGGCTGACCGTCAGACCGCCGGACTTCTTGGAGTCGTAGGCGAAGTACGCCTGGGCGTACATGTCGGTGTGGTCGCCGATGATCTTGATGGAGTTCTTGTTCGCGCCGACGGTGCCGTCAGAGCCAAGGCCGTAGAACTTGCAGCTGATGGCGCCGGCCGGAGCCGCGTTGAAGATCTCGCCAACCGGCAGGCTGGTGTGGGTCACATCGTCCACGATGCCGACGGTGAAGTGGTTCTTCGGCGCGTCGAGCTTCAGGTTGTCAAAGACAGCCTTGACGTGGGTCGGCGTGAACTCCTTGGAGCCGAGGCCGTAACGGCCGCCGACGACCTCGATCTTGCGGCCCTGCTCGGTCAGAGCGGCCACGACGTCGAGATACAGCGGCTCGCCGAGGGAGCCGGACTCCTTGGTGCGGTCGAGGACGGCGATCTTCTTGACGGAAGCCGGGATCGCGTCCGCAAAGCGCTTGGTGTCGAACGGACGGTAGAGATGCACGCTCACCAGGCCGACCTTCTCGCCCATCTCGCAGAGCTTGTTGACAGCCTCGGTCGCGACGTCGCAGCCGGAGCCCATCGCCACGATCACATACTCCGCATCCGCAGCGCCGACGTAGTCAAACGGCTTGTGCGGACGGCCGGTGATCTTGCCGACCTCTTCCATGACCTCCTCGACGATCGCCGGGGTCGCGTCATAGTACTTGTTGGCAGCCTCACGGCCCTGGAAGTAGATGTCCGGGTTCTGCGCGGTGCCGCCCAGATGCGGATGATCCGGGTTGAGCGCGCGGGCGCGGAACGCCTCGACCTTGTCCCACGGCATCAGCTTCGCGATGTCCTCGTAGGAGATCTCGTCGATCTTCTGAATCTCATGAGAGGTGCGGAAGCCGTCGAAGAAGTGCAGGAACGGCACGGAGCTCTTCAGCGTCGCCAGGTGAGCGACGAGCGCCATGTCCTCCGCCTCCTGAACGGAGTTCGACGCGAGCATGGCAAAGCCGGTCTGACGGCAGGCCATGACGTCAGAGTGATCGCCGAAGATGGACAGCGCATGGTAGGCCAGCGCACGGGCGCTCACGTGGAACACGCAGGGCAGCAGCTCGCCGGCGATCTTGTACATGTTCGGGATCATCAGCAGCAGGCCCTGGGACGCGGTGAACGTCGTGGTCAGGGCGCCGGCCTTCAGAGAGCCGTGAACGGCACCGGCCGCGCCGGCTTCGGACTGCATCTCCGCGATGCGAACCGTCTGGCCGAACAGATTCTTGCGATCATGGGCCGCCCAGTCATCCGCGACCTCCGCCATCGGCGAAGACGGGGTGATGGGGTAGATCGCTGCCACGTCGCTGAACGCATAAGCGACATGGCTGACAGCAGTATTGCCGTCAACGGTCATTTTCTTAGCCATTGGTATAACCTCCCTATGTAAATCAAGGATGAACACCTGTGTGAGGCCCGCCGCCGCGCAGGGATGAGCGCCAACGGCCAGTCCTCGACGTTTCTATTATAGCCTTCCGACAAAATCATGTCAAGACAACATGGGGAATTCGCCCTCTTTTTTGTGCAGTTTTTGGATTTTTCCGCACCGCTTGCACCCTGACGGCGGACGAAAAGACGGGCAGGCCGGGATGCCCAACCGCCTGAAAGGGCCTGTCTTGCCAGGCGGAATTCTCCCTGAGCTCCGCGACGCCGCCGGACTTGACAAAGCGTCATCCTCTCTGTACAATAAGGAAGATTTTTTGCAAAGGAAACACGAAAGGAGCCGCTTATGACGCTCACGCCGCTTCATTTTCTGATCGTCTGTCCGCTCGTCGCCCTGGCCGGCTTTGTGGATTCCATCGCCGGGGGCGGCGGTCTGATCTCGCTGCCCGCCTATCTGATCAGCGGGCTGCCCGTCCACGCCTGCATCGCGACCAACAAGCTCTCCTCCTCGATGGGGACGACCGTCGCGACCGTCAGCTATGCGCGCTCGGGCTTCATCGACTGGCGGCTCGCCCTCCCCTGCTCCGCGGCGGCGCTGGCGGGCGCGGCACTGGGCGCAAACATCGCCTTGCTCATCAGCGACGCCGTCTTCCGCGCGATCATGCTCGTCGTTCTGCCGCTGACGGCGCTGTATGTGCTGCGCCGCAAGCACCTGTTTGACGAGGATGCGCGGGAGGCGCTCTCCTTTTCGCGCATGGCGCTGCTCTCCGTGGCCATCGCCTTTGCCCTGGGCCTGTACGACGGCTTCTACGGCCCCGGCACGGGCACCTTCCTCATCCTGCTGCTGACCCGGTTTGCTCGCCTCGACCTGCGCCGCGCCAACGGCATCACCAAGGTCATCAACCTCTCCAGCAATGTCGCCTCGCTGGCGGTCTATCTGCTCAGCGGTCAGGTGCTGCTTGTGCTGGGCCTTTGCGCCGGCGCGTTCAGCATTCTGGGCAATTTCCTCGGCTCCCGCTGCTTTACGAGCAAGGGCGCCTCCATCGCCCGGCCGGTCATCCTGCTCGTTCTGACGGTCTTCTTCCTGCGCACGGCGCTCGAATTCGCGGGCATCTTCTGATGCCCGACGCCGAGCGCTGCTCCGTATCCTTGCAAAAACCCCCTTTCCTGTGAGCCCTTCGGCCCAGGAAAGGGGGTTTTGCATCTCTCTGTTTATCGCTCTTTGCGCAGCACGGGCATCTCAACCGTCCGGTTCAGCCAGGGGATGCCGTGCAGCGCAAGCCCCAGCAGCGCAGCCAGCAGGCCCCAGCGCAGGAGGCCCCGCCCCAGCTCGAGCCGGCAGACCTCGCGCGTTACGATCCGCACAGCCGGCGCGCTAGCGCCCGCGAGCGCCCAGAAGCGGCTTTCGAGCGAACTCAGCTCGACGATCACCTCGGGAATCCACTCCGTGAACACGAGCAGCGGCTGGATCGAGAACGCGGCCAGTGCCCACAGCGCGCCGGCCAGCAGCCCGTAGCCCAGCAGGCACAGCGCCGCGCTCCCAGCGATGGGCAGCAGCATGTCGCACGCATAGCGCGTCCTGAGCGCGTCATGGATGCGGCACACGCGGCCCCAGGCGAAGGCGTTCATCCGCCGCAGCAGGGCCAGCAGCACCGCCGCGCCCGCAAACAGCAGCGTCCAGCGCAGCGGCATGACCGCGCCGAGCTTCAGCTTGCCCAGGCTGTAAAAGCTCCCGCCGCCCCGCCAGGCGGACAGCGTATCCTCCATGAGGATGGCCGAGCCGACGGCGCTGATCGGTCTTGCCACGCAGACAAGGCTCTGCGCCGGCAGCGCATCGGCAGAGGCCGCCGTCACAGGCACATAGGCGATGTATTCATCCGTCTCCCCGACGCGCCTGCCGCCGCGGATCACCCCCGCGACCTCATAGCGGACGCCGTTCAGCGTAACCCTCTGCCCGACAGGCTCCTCGCCCGAGAGAAGCGTCAGCGCCGCGCGGCTGTCGAGCACGATGGCATGCTCCGCGCGCTGAATGTCGCCCGCGCTGATCAGCCGCCCGCGCTCGAGCGTCTCATGCACGGCGTCAAAGTAGCCCTCGCCCATGGCGTAGACCGTCGCCGTGACGCTCCGGCCCCCGTCCGCAGAGAGTGCCTGTCCCTGCGCTCGCGCCGCCACGGCATAGGCGCCCAGCGAGTCCGCGAGCGAATCCATCTGCTCCTGTGCCTCCCGGGCGAGCGCTTCCAGCGCGCCCGCCTGCGCATCCGCCGGCGCGCACAGCGCATACTGCAGCACATCCGGCGTCGTCAGAAGCAGCGCCGCGCCCAGCAGCATCAGCGCCGCGCCCAGCGCCATCAGCAGCACGCCGTGATGCTTTCTCCGGGCGGGCCGCCTTTCCTTTGTCTCACTCGGCATAGGCCATGACCTCCGAGCCGTCGGAAATCTCCCTGTCCTCCATATAGGCGATGCGCTGGCGGCTCAGGTCGGTCTCCAGCGAGGCCGTCGCGCCGACCTCCGCGAGCACCTTGACATCCTGACGGCTGACCTTCATCGTTTGCTCGCCCAGGGCATTCTGCTCCGTCGTGACGACGTAGACATACCGGCTGTCCCCCGTGCCGCGCACGGCGCTGACGGGCAGCAGCGTCGTGGAGCTCTGCGCCCGGTAGCTCGCCGTCATGGCGATGGGCGCAGCCATCAGCGAGGCCGCGCCGCCGAGTGTCGTGATCTCCTTGTCCGTCAGCTCGATGTCGATGTAGGCCTTGCCCTCCTCGTCGATGCCGGTGTCCGTCACCTTTTTGGTGACCGTCTTCGCGCCCTCCTCGCCAATGGTCACCTGCGTACCCTTCTCGATCTTCCGGGTCAGGCTGCTCACGTCCGCACGCAGCACGCCCCTCGTCCCCCCGGCACTGAGCAGCATCGCGGCACTCTGGCCGCCGTAGCTGTCCCCCGCCTTGACGTTGATCTCCAGCACATAGCCGTCATCCGGCGCGCAGACGGCCTTCGCCTGCTCGCGCAGCACGTTCAGCTCCGCCATCCTCTCCTGCGCGTCCTCGATTTTTTTCTCAAGCTCCCGGGTCTTTTCAATCGTGCTGACGACGTCCTCGCTGATGCCCAGCCGGTTCGCGCTGGCAAAGCGCTTTTCCGCCTCCGCGACAGCGGCGTCCGCCTCGTCTGCGGCCTGCTGGCTGGCGAGCAGCCCCTCGTCGCGCACATCCTTCGGCAGGCGTCCGTCCTCCAGCGCGACGCCCGCCAGTCTGGCCGCCGTCCGCAGCGCCGTGCCCGCCTCAAGCTGCCTCTCCTGCGCGTCCGCCAGTGCGTCGTAGGCCTCCACCCAGAGCTCCTCCGTCCGCTTGAGGCGCAGCTCGCCGTTTTTGCGCGTGAGCTCCAGCAGCTCCTTCTGCGCCGACGCGCAGGTGCCATTCAGCTCTTCGAGCGCCGCTTCAAGCCCCGCGACCTCGGCCTCAAAGAGGACGTCGCCCGCCTTGATCCTGCGCCCCTTCGCGACACAGACGCGCCGGATGACGGCGCTCCGGTCATCGGCAAGGCCGTCAAGGCCGATCTCCTGCGTCTGCGGAAAGACGAGCGTCCCCGTGAGCCTGATCTGCTCCTCGAGCTTGCCCGTCTTCGCCGTGACGATCTTCACCTTCGCCGTGGTGATCGTGCGAATCGTCCCGGAAAAGAACATGCACAGCGCGACCGCCGCCGCCAGCGCAATCAGCCCCTTGACCGCAAATTTCTTCATCGTCTCTTACTCCGTCGTCGACCGGAAGGCGCAGGATTCTCCATACCCTCCCGGGATCCTTCCGTTATTTCAGTTCCGTAAGCTGCACGCCCTCCAGGATGTCCCGCTCAAAGAACAGGTAGACAAACAGCGCCGGCAGCATGTACAGCGCCGCGCCGGCAAACTCAAAGCCCGTGCTCTCCTGCGTCAGCTGGTTGAAGACCACGGAGAGCGGATACAGCTCCGTGTGCGTGGTCAGATAGGTCAGCGGCTGCTCGACCAGGTTCCAGCATTCCGCAAAGGACAGCGCCGCCGCGCAGCCGAGCATCGGCCGGCAGACCGGCAGCACGACGTGAAAAAAGCATCGCACCGTGCCCGCGCCGTCGATCTGCGCCGCCTCGAGCATCTCCCCGGGCAGCGACACCATGTACTGCCGGAGCAGGAAGATGAAAAACGGCGACACCGTCATCGGCAGGATGATGGCCCAGACCGTGTCGAGCAGCCCCAGCCGCCGCAGCGTCAGCACGTTGGGCACCATCGTCACCTGGAACGGCAGCAGCATCAGCATGATCACGGCGAAGAAGATCGCGTCGCGCCCCGGAAAGCGGAAGCGCGAGAGCGCGTAGGCCATCGCCGGAATGATCAGCGCCTGCCCCAGGAGGATGGCGCACGCGTACATCGCCGAATTGACGAAGTAGCGCAGCACCGTCATGTCCTCGATCAGGATATGGTAATACTGGCTGAGGGAGAACATGTCCGGCGCGAGCTTGACCGCCATCCATGCCGTCTCGTCGAAGCTTCCGCGCGTGCCCAGGAAGGCCTTGATCTCCGCGGGCGAATAGAAGGAATACAGCAGCGTCAGCGCCACAGGCAGCAGGACGACCACAGCCAGCAGCGACAGCATCAGCCGCGCGGCCAGATGCCTGCGCCTGAGGCGGGCCCAGGATCGTCTCATCTTCCCCGCCCCCTCACGCAACACTGCGCGCCGCGCGCCGCTGCAGCAGGAACAGCGCGCCGAAGAGCGCCAGCACGATCACGGCAAACGTATACGCCGCCGCGGTCACCAGCTGATAGTTCATCTTGCCAAACATATTGTTCATATAGTTCTGCAGCGTGTAGACCGAGTAATCCGGATACGCGCCCGCGATGAAGTAGACCTCCTTGAAGATCTTGAACGCGTTGATCCACGCCAGCACGAACACAAGGAACGCGCTGGGCGTGATCAGCGGAAGCGTGATGCCGAAGGCGCGCCGGAGAAATCCTGCGCCCTCCAGCTGCGCGTATTCGTAGAGCGGCTGGGGAATCGACTGCAGCGCCGCCAGAAAGATGACGACGCAAAAGCCGAGGTTTTTCCACAGGAACATCAGCACGATCGGGACGCGCAGCGCGCCGCTCTCCAGCCACATGACCCGCTGCAGTCCCAGCGCCGCGAGCACGCGGTTGACCGGTCCGCCATAGTCAAAGACCACCAGCCACACCAGCAGAATCGCCGAGGACGGCGCCAGATACGGCAGCAGCACGCCCGAGCGGAAGAAGCCGCCAAACGGCTTGATCGCCCCCAGCGCTGCCGCCAGCAGGAACGAGAGCACCCACAGCAGCGGCGCGCAGATGAGCGAGAGCTGCATGGTGTTGGTCAGCCCCAGCTGAAACATCGGGTTCTGCCAGAGATCGCGGTAGTTCTGCAGGCCCACGAATTCGTTTCTGTAGCTGCCGTCCGTCAGGCTGTAGCCGATGCCGCCCACAAAGGGCACCACATAGAAGACCAGCAGCATCAAAAGCCCCGGCACAAGGAACAGCAGCACCG
>SFHU01000073.1 GCA_004555535.1 Clostridiales bacterium | reverse complement strand
TCGAGGTGAAGCCCAGCAGGGACGCAAGCTGCTTGGAGATCGCCGGCGCGGGGCACATGACGAAACAGATGAACATCCAGAGCATCAGCGGCGTATTGCGAAAGAGCTCGATATAGAACGCCGCGAGCTTGCCCAGGATCTTCGAGGCGCCGCGCGTGCAGTAGTTGCGCACGAGCGCCAGCACGGCGCCCACGGCGACGCTGATGACGATGGCAATGAGGGAGATGCCCAGCGTGAAGAGCATGCCCTTGAGCAGATAGCTGATGACCTCCGGGTTCTTGAGGATGCCGAGGCTGCCCTGCAGATCGGTCATGAACGAATCCATTACGCCGTCGCCTCCTTTGCATCATCCGTCTCCGCCGGGGTGACGGTCACGCGGTCGCGCTCCTTGAGCCTGCGCTCCCAGCGCCCCGCCATCATCGACAGCGGGTAGCAGACGCAGAAGAACATCATGCCGCCGACGAGGTACGCCGGGCCGTACGCGCCGCCGGTGCTCTCGCCTGTGACGAAATTGTAGGTCGTGGCGATGAGGTCCGCGCCGCCGATGATGTACAGGCAGGAGGTATTCTTGATCAGGTTGATCATCTGGTTGACCAGCGGCGGCAGGATGATCTTGATCGTCTGGGGCAGGATGACCAGGCGCATGGTGTCAAAGTACCCAAAGCCCTGCGAGCGCGCCGCGTCGAACTGGCCGAACGGGATCGACGTGATGCCCGCGCGCACGACCTCGCCGACATAGGCGCCCGTATACAGGCCCAGCGAGATGAAGCCGATGACGACGACCCTGATCTTGATGCCCGAATACGCGAGCGCATAATACAGGAAGCAGACCTGCAGGATCAGCGGGGTATTCTGAAAGAACTCGACATAGATCCGGGCGAAGACCTGGAGCGGGCGCTTGCCGCTGGTCGCCATCAGGCCCAGCGCAAAGCCGATCACCAGCGCGATGATCAGGCCGACCACAGCGCTTTGAAGCGTGTTGAAAAAGCCGTTGAGGAAGGTGCCGCGGTATTGCCATACCGTCGCCCACGCCTTCGCGCTGAAGATTGTCTCCATATCGTCAAGCCTCGTTTCTGTCGTGATTCAGGCCGCCGTTGGCCTGTGCCGAAAAACGGGGCGCGCAGCTGCCGACTGCGCGTCCCCCAGATTCCCTTTGTGTTGCCGGGCAGCGGCTTACAGACCCCATTTCTCCACGAGGCCCGCGATGGTGCCGTCCTCGAGCCAGCCGGTGATCAGCTCTTCGATCTTGCCGGAGAGCTCGGAGCCCTTCTTGGTCGCCACGCCGTAGTCCTGCGGCGAGAAGGAGGCGTCGATGAAGCTGCGGCCGTCGGTCTTGTAGTTGGCCAGGATGCTCTTGTCCACGCAGAAGGCGTCCACGTCGCCCGCGTCGAGCGCCAGGGAGATCGCCGGATAGTCGTCAAACTCCTTGAAGGAGACGCCGCCGGCAAAGGTCGCGATCTCGAAGGTGTCCGCGTCGAACGCGTCAATCACGCCGGCCTCGGCCATCGCGGTCGCTAGCGCCTTGGCGGAGGTGGAGCCGGTGGAGACGCCGACGGTCTTGCCCACAAGTCCCGCGAGATCGGTGATGCCGGAGGCGTCCTCGACCAGCACGGTCACGGCGTCGGTGTAATAGGGCGTGGAGAAGTCCCAGCTCTCCTTGCGCTCGGGCTTGATCGTGAAGGTCGCGATGACGCAGTCGAGCTCGTCGTTGTCCAGCATCTGACCGCGGGTCGCCGCCGTCACGGTCGTGTATTCCACGTCGTCATAGCCCAGCGCGTCAGCGATGAGCGCGCCCAGCTCGATCTCCATGCCGGAGTACTCGCCGGTCGTCTCGTCGAGGTAGCCGAAGCCGTAAACGTCCTGCTTGACGCCGACACGGAAGGTGCCTTCGGCGCCGGCCACGGCGCACAGGCCGAGCAGCATCAGGGCAGCAAGAGCGATAGCAGTCCACTTTTTCATAGGGTTTTCCTCCTTTTAATCAGTCGCTTTTATGAACAACCGCCGGCCTCCCCGCCCGATGTGACATCGGCGGCTCCGCTCCGCGGTCATTGTCGTCTGCCTCTCAGCGCAGGATCTTCGAAAGGAACGCCTTGGTCCTCTCGTTTTCCGGGTTGGTGAAGAAGTGCTCCGGGGTGCCCTCCTCCAGGATGTTTCCGCCGTCGCAGAAGACGACCCGGTCGGCGACCTCCCGCGCAAAGCCCATCTCGTGCGTCACCACGACCATCGTGATGCTGTCATGGCTCAGCTCGATCATGATGTCGAGCACCTCCTGCACCATTTCGGGGTCGAGCGCGGAGGTCGGCTCGTCGAAGTAGATGATCGGGTTTTTCATCGTCAGCGACCTTGCGATGGCGATGCGCTGCTGCTGGCCGCCGGAGAGCGTCGTGGGATAGACGTTCGCCTTCTGCGCCAGGCCGACGCGCTTGAGGTTCGCCATGGCCAGCTCCTGCACCTCGGCCTTGTCCATCTTCTTGAGGCGGACAGGCGCGAGCGTCAGGTTTTCCATGACCGTCAGGTGCGGATAGAGGTTGAACTGCTGGAAGACCATCGAGGAATACTGCCGGTTGAGCTCCGCGCGCGTCTTGTGCGTCATGCGCTTGCCGTCGATGTAGACTTCGCCGCTGGTGACCTCCTCCAGGCCGTTCATGCAGCGGATCAGCGTGCTCTTGCCCGAGCCGCTCGGCCCGATGATGACCAGCTTTTCGCCCTTGGTCACTGTCAGGTCGATGCCCTTGAGCACCTCGAGGTGGCCGAAGGATTTATGGACATTTTTGAGTTGAATCATCGCCGGAACACTCCTGTCGTATTCTTCAAAACGAAAGCTGCCGCATCCTTGCGGCCCCTTTCCGCTTCCGGTTCCTTTCCGTTTGCCGTAGGGCAAGTATACCACAGCCCTTCCACTTTTGCAAGTTTTATTTTTCAAAAATGCAAATCATTTCCTTCATTTCCATATAACCCCCAAATTTCGGTCAGTCAGTCAGTCAATTCTTTCATCTCCTTGCCTGAATTCCATTATCGGAATATAAACAAAGGACGAGGAGCGCCGCTCTTCGTCCTTTGCATAAATTCCCGTATGATTATGAATTTTTCTGCATATTTCGTCCCAATCCGTCCTTATTGCAGGCCGAACCGCGCCTCGATGTCCTCCGGCACCTCCCAGCCAATCTGCTCCGCCTCGGCCAGGTAGCGCTCAAGCAGCGTCTCCGGCCGCGCGGGCGCGCCGCAGTAGGGACAGGGCGTCAGCTTTTTGAACTCATCCAGCGTCAGGTCGCCGTAGGTCAGGTCGCCGGTCAGCGGCAGATACTGGCTCTTGACGCCGGAGCAGTTCTCGTCCAGGTGGTAGTTGCTCCCGCCGTTGGGGTTGCGGTAGAGCGGCGTCGCCGCGTCCGGCGCCTCAGGCTCGAAGACCCTGCGCCCTGCGTCGTCCCAGATGAAGACCTTGGTCTTGAGCTCCAGGTTCTCCCACAGCCAGGCCATGTTCTGCCCCTGCGCGTTCCTGCGCCGCTGAATGCGGATGCAGCCGTGGCTCGCCTTCTGCCCGAGCATCGGCTCATAGGCGTCGTAGATCTTCGTGCCGTCGGCGGCCTTGTCGTAGAGCACCTCGTGCAGCAGCGTGCCGCCGTTGATGCGGATGGCATACGCGCCGATGGTGCGGCTGCCCGCCTGGAAGTCGCCTACGCGGCTGACGGTGATGAATTCGCCCGCCGGCGTCTCGTTGTAGGGCTGGCTGGGGTTGTTCAGGCCGGTGGAGATGTCGAGCGTGCCGATAATCGCACCCGCCTCGAAGATGTAGAGCTTCTGGCGCAGCTTGTCCACCAGCAGCGCGTACTTGTCCGATGGCGTGACCTCAAAGAGCAGGCTCTTCTTGACGTAGCCCTGGATCAGCTGCGCGTCCAGGCCCTCCATGTAGGCGTTGTCCGTCTTCGTGCCGTCGTTGGAGTAGGCCTCGATGAGCACATAGCCGTCGCCGTCCGTGTCCTCCTCCAGCACATGCACGCCCTGGCTCTGCCCGTGCAGCTCGCCCGCGCAGTTCTGCTCATAGGGCGTGCGGGAGATGCCCGGTTCGTTGGTCGGGTAGACGTGCTCCGTCTGCGCGACGTCAAATACCGTGATCGGCTGCATCATCAGCTCCCAGATCGCCTGCTGATGCGCCGGGTTGGTCAGGTCGTAGGCGTCGGGATCCATGTCCCAGAAGCTCGTCGCGACCGGGACGCCCGCCTCATCAAGCGGGGGCTGCGTCCCGGCGGTATCCTCCTGTGCAGGCGTGGCGTCCTCCCATTCGGCATCCTCCCAGGCGGCGGCGTCCTCCAGCAGCAGCGCGCTCAGGTCAAGCCGCTCCTGCGCGGCCTGCGCCTCGCTCTCGAAGATGCGCAGCGACATCCGCGCGCTCCCGCTCTCCTCGCCCCAGAAGTTGCGCATCTGCACCGCGACCAGATAGCTGCCCGTCGGCACAGCGCTTCCGTCCGGCAGCAGGCCATCCCATTCGATGCGCCCCGCGCCGGCCTCCACGGCCACGGCGCCCAGGTCGGCGACAAACTCGCCCGTCTCGCCGCTGAGCAGCTGCATGGCAAGCGTACCGCCCTCGGTGAGGCTGAAGTCAAAGTACCAGCCCGGCTGTCCTGAAATGAGCTGCGCGTCGCTGGCGAGCACGCCGCCCAGCTCCGGCGCAGCCAGCGCGCCAGCGCAGAGCGCCGTCAGGAGCAGGAAAACGGATAAAATGCGTCTGATCATGTCTCTCTCCATGGTTCTTGCGGCGGTCGGTGGCCGCGCCTATTCCCGACCCACTTTGCAGTATCGTCCCCGTTTCAATCGTAGGATGCTGCGCATCCTGCTCTGAAACTGTCCTTTGATTTTGGGCTGCATTGGGCTTCCGCCCAAACCTGCCTGAGGGAATTCAGTTCGGGGAACTCGCATGGTCGCGCCGCGGCGCTCCCTGCGATTCCCGACGCTTCGTCTGCCTCTTTCCGCCATTGGCGGCGGCAGACTTCGGTCCCCTCAGACTCCCTTCTTCGCTTCGCGCATAGAAAAGGGGCTGTAAAGGGTTTTCCCAGCCTCTTTACAGCCTCTTGTGTGCTTCTCAGCCCGGAAGATCCAGAATGTCGCCGGGGCCGACCGTGACCTCGGGGATCGGCGTCACCGAGGACTCCGTGTAGAGCTTCTCCAGCGTCATCTTTCCGGCGATGCCGTCGCTGTCAAGGCCGTAGTCCGACTGGAACTTCTTGACGGCGTTCATCGTGTTCGTGCCGAAGTTGCCGTCTGCCGCGCCGCTCAGGTAGCCCAGCTCCGTGAGCGCCTGCTGAAGCGTGACGACCTCGGGACCCTGATCGCCCTTGCGCAGCGTCTTGTAGGTTGCCGTCTGCGGGGCGGGGGTCGGCGTGATCTCGATCGCCGGGGTCGGGCTCGGCGTCACGGTGATCACCTGCGGCGTCGCCGTCTCGCCGAAGACGATGAAGTTCGCGCCCGGGGTCGCCTGCGCCTGCGGCACAGGCGTGCTCAGCGCCGCGGGCGTGCCTCCGCCGAACATCGAGCGGATGATCATCGCAATGATGATCACCAGGATGACGATCAGGCCGAAGGCGATGATCATCGGCGTCCTGTCCGCGCTCCTCTTCGCGCCGCGGCTGCCCTTGGTATAGGCCGGCTTCTTCGCCGTTCGGGGACGGGCGCTCTCCGCCCTGGACCGCTCCTCCCCGGAGGCGCGCGGCTCGGCCTGCGGCTTCACACCGGCCAGATTGGCATAGCAAAGCGGACAGATGTTGGATCCGTCCGGAATCTTGTTATTGCAGTGGGGACAAAACATGGTCAGCCCTCCTTGAAAATCCTCTGGCAGTAGTATAAACCATAATGAAAGCACATTTCAAGGCTTTTGTCAGATTCCGCCCGGAAAAGCCCGTCCGCCGTGCGCTCTCCTATATATATGACGGGTCCGCCGGGCTTCATGCTCCCGCGCTTCCCGAATTTCTCAGCCCTGCCGTGCCTCGTCCGCGTCCCGGCGCGCCCTGGCCAGCAGCCGGTTCGCGCTGATGGTGCAGACGGCAGCGGTCACGCCCGCGTGCATCGCCTTCTCCTGCGGGGAATCTCTTCCGATGCTCAGATCGACCCGCCCCTGCTCCAGCGCCTGCTCCAGCTGATCGACTTCCCGGACAAAGCGCGTGTAGCCGCTCTGCACACCCTGCGCGCACAGCAGCGCCAGCATCCCGGCGATGCTCTCCATGCTCAGCGCCTGCTTGAGCACGCCGATCATCATCAGCAGCGCCAGGTGCTCGCGGTCGTATTTCTTGCCCACGGGCCGGGGAATCAGCTCCACCTTGACGTAGTTGTTGACCATCGACTTGGTGATCTCCCCCTTGGGCAGCGCCGGGGAGAACGTGCGCTCCATCAGCGTGATCACCTGATCCATATACAGCCCGATATCCGGGAGCATCTCCCATTCGGGCAGCACGAGCCGCGTGTCCCAGTCCGCGCCCTCCTCCTGTCCGATATGCGCCGGTCTGCTCATTGCAAAGCCTCCCCCGTTCTGCGCAGAGCCAGCGCGCGCACGCGCACCTCGCTCTGCCCCTCGTTTTTCAGCAGCAGCATGAAATACTTGTCCTCCTGCGGCAGCGGGAAGGCAAACGTGTTTTCTCCCTGCGCCGCCGGGAATTCCGCGATCAACCGGAAGTCCGAGCTCATGTAGGGCCGCAGCACAGCGCCCCCGCCGTCGCAGCTGAACGTGACCTCGTATTCGCCCGCCTCGCGCCAGGAGGTCGGCACGCGCGCCCGGCCGCCCGGTTCGAGAATCAGCGCATCCCCCTCCCAGCGCGCGTTTTCCAGCTTCGCCTTGCCCAGCAGCATCCCGCTGACAAACGCCTGCGAGCTCTCAAAGCCGTAGATGCAGTAGCCGTCGTTTTCAAACAGCAGCGGCGCGCCCGCAAAGGCCAGCCACTGCGCAAGCTGCGCCTCCTCCTGCCGGCTGAGCAGCAGGAACGTCCTGCTGGGGCAGGCGTCCATCCGTGCGGCACTGACCGGCTCCATCCAGCGGGTCATGTCCGGGGAAACCGCGCACAGCGCGCCCTCCTCGTTTTCCATCGGCGCCACGGAGGCAAACGACATCGCGCCCCCGGTGGTCTCCTCCAGCAGGCGGACGTTCCAGAACGTGCCATAGCCGTGCGTATAGCCCTCGCCCGTCAGGTAATCCGCCGCCTCCATGAGCGGCGCGCGCGCCGCTTCCACCTGCGCGCAGGCCTGCGGCGCCTGCTTAAGCAGCAGCCCCTGCGCGCCCAGCAGCTGCGCCGCCAGCGCAAGGGCAAACGCGCCGCCAAGCAGGCGGTTTTTCTCCCGCGCCGCCGCGGTAGCCGTCGCGGGCAGCAGCAGAATCACCGCCGGAATCAGATAGCGGTTGATGTAGGTTCCCTGGATGAACAGAAAGCAGAAGAGATTGACCGCCAGCGCGCACAGCGCCAGCAGGATCAGCTGCCTGCCCATATCGTCCGTCCGCGCCGGTGCGCGGCAGGCGCGCGCAAGCAGCAGCGTGCCCAGCAGCAGCGTCGCCGCGATGCACAGGTTGACAAGGCCCGCCGGGGAAAACAGCTGTACCCCGCCCTGCCAGCCCAGCAGCCGCAGCAGGTCGGTCACGATCGTCATCAGCCGCCCGAGCAGCGCCTCGCCGGAGAGCGCTTCAAAATGGAATGAGGAGGCCGCTCCCACGCCGCTGTAAAACAGCCGCGGAAGAATCGCCTCCGAGGCCGCGTATCCCAGCAGCCCGCACAGGAAGCCTGCCCCCGTGCGCAGCAGCACGCGCCGCCGCTCCCCGCCGAGCGCCTCGCGCGCGTCGCCCGCCGTCAGCGCGCCCAGCGCGGCCAGCGCCATCGCCGGGCAGAGGAAGCAGAGCACATACCGGACAGAGAGAAACGCCATCAACGCGCAGAGTCCTGCGTAGGCAAGCGCCGCCGCATGCGACGGCCGGCTGCAGGCGCGCAGCCAAAGCAGCGCGCAGAGCATCCCGAAGAGGGTATGAAAGAGATAGAAGCCGCCGACCGTCATCACATAGCCGTAGAACCCGGCCGCCGTCAGCGGCAGCACAGACGCCGCCGCCAGCGAGACGCCCCAGCCGAGCCCGACCTGGCGCAGCAGCAGCACGCACGCCGCCATCAGCAGCACAAGCCCCAGCGTGTTGCCGACGATGCGCGCCGTCTCAAAGCCCGCATCAAAGAGAAGGGCCAGCGCGTAGAGCAGGTTCGGCGAGAAAATCCGGATCTCTGTGGAATACATCCAGTCCATCTGCACCAGGCTGCCAGTCTCCACCTGCCTGCGTGCCAGGAGCACCTCTGCCGCGATGTCGCTGTCCAGATACGCCGGATAGGCTGCGCGCTGATACAGCACACAAACGAGCAGCGACAGCGCGCAAAGCGCCGCCCCCGCGAGCATTCCAAGCCGTTTCCCCTTCGTGCGCATAAGCGTCCCCTCCTGTGCCGGCGCCTGACCCCTGTGATGTCCGTCTGCTCCGCGAAGCGGCTGTCCCGGCCGCAGTGCGGCGGGATTCACAGACCTCCGCAGGGGATGCAGCCAGCACCCTGTCAGATCATTATACCATCGGCAATATTCGCTGTCAAACCGCGTGTGCACCGCTGCGCCGCCCACGAAAAAACGCTCCGTTTTGTTGAATTTGTGTCTTTACAAACGCAAGGAGTTAGGATAGACTATCCCCGTAAAACGCGGCCGCGGATTTTGCCTGCCGCCGCCGCATACGTTGCTTCAAATGGATTGTACTCCGGCGGCTTCGTCCGCCGATCAAGGGAGGAAGATCAAGATGACCCTGAATGAACTTGCCATTGGCCAGTCCGCTGTCGTGCTGGATGTCGGCGGCGAGGGCGCCCTTCGCCAGCATTTTCTCGATATGGGCGTGATTCCCGGGGTGGAGATCACGCTGGTCAAATACGCGCCGATGGGCGACCCGATGGAGCTGCGCATCCACGGCTATGAGCTCACGCTGCGCGTGGACGACGCCCGCAAGATCACCGTCGGCCCGGCGCATGCGCACGTCCCGGAGCCTGCCGCCGATCCCTGCCGCCGCCCGTCCCCGCATCCGGGCCTGGGCGAGGGCGGCCGCTACCACGTCAAGGCCGACGAGCATCCCCTGCCCGAGGGCACGGTGCTGACCTTTGGCCTGGCGGGCAACCAGAACTGCGGCAAGACGACGCTCTTCAACCAGCTCACCGGCTCCAGTCAGCACGTGGGCAACTTCCCCGGCGTGACCGTCGACCGCAAGGACGGCCAGATCCGCGGCCGCGCGAATACGCTGGTGACCGACCTGCCGGGCATCTACTCGATGTCCCCCTACAGCAGTGAGGAGATCGTCACCCGCCAGTTCCTTCTGGAGGGCAAGCCGCGCGGCATCATCAACATCGTCGACGCGACCAACATCGAGCGCAACCTCTACCTGACCATGCAGCTCCTGGAGCTGGACGTGCCGATGGTGCTCGCGCTCAACATGATGGACGAGGTGCGCGAGAACGGCGGCTCCATCCGCGTCAACGATCTGGAGGCCCAGCTCGGCATCCCGGTCATCCCGATCTCCGCCGCCAAGAACGAGGGCATCGACGAGCTCGTCGACCATGCGCTCCACGTCGCGCAGTATCAGGAGCGCCCCGGCCGCCTGGACTTCTGCGACGCCGACGCCCACGGCGGCGCCGTCCACCGCTGCCTGCACGGCATCATGCACCTGATTGAGGACCACGCGCGCGCGGCGGGCATCCCCGTTCGCTTCGCCGCCAGCAAGCTGGCCGAGGGCGACCCGCTGATTCAGGAGCAGCTGCGCCTCTCCGACAACGAAAAGGAGATGGTCGAGCACATCATCGTGCAGATGGAGGAAGAGCGCGGCCTCGACCGTGCCGCCGCCATCGCGGACATGCGCTTCCGCTTCATCGGCAAGATCTGCGACGCCGCCGTCGTCCGCCCGCGCGAGAGCCGCGAGCACGCCCGCAGCGAGCGCCTCGACCGCGTGCTCACCGGCAAATACACCGCCATTCCCGCGTTCATCGCGATCATGGGCCTCGTCTTCTTCCTGACCTTCAACGTTGTGGGCAGCTTCCTGTCCGACCTGCTCGAGGCCGGCATCGGCGTGCTGACCGATCTCGTCGACGGGCTGATGACCGCGGCGGGCATCAGCGGCGTCGTCCATTCGCTCGTCATCGACGGCGTCTTCGGCGGCGTGGGCAGCGTGCTCAGCTTCCTGCCCTTTATCGTGACGCTCTTCTTCTTCCTCTCGCTGCTCGAGGACAGCGGCTATATGGCGCGCGTCGCCTTCGTCATGGATAAGCTCCTGCGCAAGATCGGCCTCTCCGGCCGCAGCATCGTGCCGATGCTCGTGGGCTTCGGCTGCACGGTGCCGGGCGTCATGGCCACGCGCACGCTGCCCTCCGAGCGCGACCGCAAGATGACCGTCCTGCTCACGCCGTTCATGAGCTGCTCGGCCAAGCTGCCGATCTACGCGTTCTTCACCGCCGTCTTCTTCCCCGACCACGTCGCTGCCGTCATGATCGGCCTGTACGTGCTGGGCATCGTCTGCGGCATCCTGATGGCGCTGCTCCTGCGCGGCACGCTCTTCAAGGGCGAGCCCGTTCCCTTCGTCATGGAGCTGCCCAACTACCGCCTCCCCGGCGCCAAGAATGTCGCCCAGCTGCTCTGGGAGAAGGCCAAGGACTTCCTCCAGCGCGCGTTTACCGTCATCTTCGTCGCGACGATCGTCATCTGGTTCCTGCAGACGTTTGACGGCCACCTGAACGTCGTCAGCGACTCGCAGCAGAGCCTGCTCGCCCTGCTCGCCGGCCTGATCGCCCCGCTCTTCGCTCCGCTGGGCTTCGGCGACTGGCGCATCAGCACGGCGCTGATCTCCGGCTTCATGGCCAAGGAGAGCGTCGTCTCCTCGCTCGCCATCCTCTTCGGCTCGACCGGCGCCATGCGCGCCGCGCTCACGCCGCTCTCCGCCGCCGCGCTGCTCGTCTTCAGCCTGCTCTATACGCCCTGCGTCGCCGCGATTTCCTCGATCAAGCGCGAGCTGGGCGGCAAGTGGGCCGTCGGCGTCGTCGTGACGCAGTGCGTCATCGCCTGGATCGCCGCCTTCCTTGTGCGGCTGATCGGGCTGCTGCTGGGGGTGGCGTAAGTGAATTGGCCCACGCTTCTCGTCCTCCTGTTGCTGCTCGTGCTTCTCGTCCTCGCCGTGCGGCATATCCGCAAGAAGAAGCTGCTCTTCTCCTGCGGCGGGGATTGCTCCTCCTGCCCCGGCGGCTGCAAGCGGCATGAGCCGCGCGCATGATGAAATCAAAAACCCGCTCTCCTTGCCCCAGCCGGGGCTTGGAGAGCGGGTCTTTGGTTTTGCGGAAAAAAATCAGTCGTCCGACGCGGCGACCGCTGTCGCCTTGGGCTGGATGTCGCCCGCGCGGGTCAGCGCGATGCGCGTGAGCATCGGGCCGACCAGCTCGTAGATCAGCACGCCGAAGAGCACGATGTTGCGCACGAGCATGCCGCCCTCGCCGAGCGTCTGCGCAACCGTCACGGACATGCCCAGCGCCACGCCGGCCTGCGGCAGCAGCGTGATGCCCAGATACTTCTGAATCGCCGGGTCGCAGTGCATGAATTTCGCGCTGATGCTCGCACCGGCCCACTTGCCGATCGAGCGCGTGATGATGTAGGCCGCGCCGATGCCAACCGCTGCCGCGTTGGCAAAGACGTCCAGCTCCAGCTCCGCGCCGCTGAGCACGAAGAAAAGGATGAACAGCGGCGCCGTCCAGCGGTCCGTCTTGGCCATGATCTCCTCCGAGAAGTCGCAGATGTTGCAGAAGACCGTGCCCAGCATCATGCACACCAGCAGCGAGGAGAAGCCGATCTTCACGCCGCCGACCTCGACCTCGATCATCGAGAGCGCGACCGTCATGATGACAAAGGTGATAGAGAGCGACAGGCGCTTGCTGTTGGACTTGAAGTACTTCTCCGCCGCCGTGAAGATCGAGCCCATCACAAAGCCCAGCACGATGGAGAGGACGATCTCCAGAATTGGCTCGACGAGGATGCTCGTCATGTCGAAATTACCGTTGTTGAGCGCCTTCGCCACGCCGAAGCTGACGGCAAAGACGATCAGGCCGACCGCGTCATCCAGCGCGACGATCGGCAGCAGCAGGTCGGTCAGCTTGCCCTTCGCCTTGTACTGGCGAACGACCATCAGCGTCGCCGCCGGAGCCGTCGCCGTGGCGATCGCGCCCAGCGTGATGGCGTCGGCCAGCGGCAGCGCGTCGCCCAGCACCGTGAAGTGCAGCGCGATGAGCACGACATCGACCAGCAGCGCCGCGGCCAGCGCCTGGAAGATGCCGATGATGGTCGCCTGCTTGCCCGTCTGGCGCAGCTGGGAAAGCCGGAATTCATTGCCGATGGCAAAGGCGATGAAGCCGAGGGCTACGTCGTTGAACAGGCTGAGCGCCTTGACCTCCGCCAGGCTCGTAAAGCCGATGCCCGTCACGCCCAGCCGGCCCAGGCAGTACGGGCCGATGAGGATGCCCGCAATCAGGTAGCCCGTCACTGCCGGCATCTTGAGCGGCTTGACAAAGCGCGAAATCAGCAGGCCCGCGCACAGCGCAATGGAAATGGAAAGCAGCGTCTCCATGGAATTCCCCTTCTCTTCCGTTGGTTGAATCTTTGGTTGTCCTTCGCGCCGGAAGCCCCGGCGCATCGTTATTATACCACTGTGCTTTTCGAGCGAACAGGCCGAAAAACGACGGAGATTTTCCCCTTTTTCTGGCTAGTTTTTCTGCACGGAAGGGATCGCGCCCAAATGCTGATCCAGCGCGAAGCGAAGAAGGGAGTCTGAGGGGACCGAAGTCTGCCGCCGCCAATGGCGGAAGGAGGCAGACGAAGCGTCGGGAATCGCAGGGAGCGCCGTGGCGCGACCATGCGAGTTCCCCGGACTGAAATCCCTCAGGCAGGTTTTAGGGCGGCAGCCCTAACGTATCCAATAACCTCAGGAAAAAGTAGTTTCAGAGCAGACCGCGCAGCGGTCTACGATTGAGACGGGGTCTGATCCGCAAAGCAAGCATTCTGATGCAGAATCCTGTGAAACAAAAAAGGAGCGCCTCCGATGAGACGCTCCCCTGTCTTCCTTGGATCGCTGCGCGATTACTGCGCGACCGGATAGACGCTGCAGCGGGTCTTCTTCTTGCCCAGGCGCTCGTAACGGACGACGCCGTCCACCAGCGCAAACAGCGTGTCGTCGCCGCCGATGCCGCAGTTGGTACCCGGATGAATGTGCGTGCCGCGCTGACGGTACAGGATGTTGCCCGCCAGGACGAACTGGCCGTCCGCGCGCTTCGCGCCCAGGCGCTTGGATTCGCTGTCGCGGCCGTTGTGGGAAGAACCGGTGCCCTTCTTATGAGCGAAGAGCTGAAGATTCATCGTAAGCATCTGCTTGCCTCCATTCTTTTTGCTGTATCCGTATGAGGTTCGGATAAATTTTCTGAATGTCTGTCAGTCCTGTCATGATCGTGCGGAGAACGGTCTGCGCCCTGTCCATCCGCTCCGCGTCCAGCCCGTCGGGCAGGATGCAGCGCAGATAGCCGTCGGAAACATCCACATCGGGCGTGACCTGCGCCACGGCGCAGAGCGCGTTGACGCCGGTCTGCGTGAGCGCGGAAACCGCGCAGCACACGAGATCGTATCCCCGTATCCGCTTGCCGCCCGCGTGACCGCCGGCCTCATAGCCCGCGATCGCGCCGCCTTCAAGCGTATAGACCGTGATGGTGGTCATCTCAGCCGATCTTGGTGATTTCCACCTTGGTGTACGGCTGACGGTGGCCCTGCTTACGGCGATAGTTCTTCTTGGACTTGTACTTGAAGACGATGATCTTCTCGCCGCGGATCTGGCCAACGACCTTGCCCTCGGCCTTCACGCCCTCGACAACCGGAGTGCCGATCTTGACATCGCCGTCGTTGCCCACGAGCAGAACGTCGAAAGAAACCGTGGAGTCAACCTGCGCATCGATCTTCTCGATGTAGATCACGTCGCCCTCACTAACGCGGTACTGCTTGCCACCAGTCGCAATAATAGCGTACATATGGTGACACCTCCTAAATATTTACTCGCCGGGTTTAGGTATGCCGGATTTTCAGGCATTTCAACAAAACCAGCCCCGAGCGGCTTGCCTTCCTATGATAACAGCTTTTTCCCACGGTGTCAACGTTTTTCCTGCTATTTCCGGAAAAATCTCAGGGAAAAATCTCATAAAAAGCCCGCGTCAATACCCGGTCGCTTCCTC
>SFHU01000172.1 GCA_004555535.1 Clostridiales bacterium | reverse complement strand
AAGCTGATCAATGCCTATAATACCAAGGCAGGTTCGCCGCTGGTGGCTGTTTTGGCACTGACGGAGGAGCGGGAGATTCTGATGTCTGCCAGCGGTGGACGAATTCTGATCTTCCACACCGGTTCTCTGTTGGAAAAAACGACCAAAGACAATCAGGGCGTGCAGGTAATGACCCTGAAAAAGGGCGATTCAGTGGAGAAGGCCGTGATTTATTCGGATGGCATGGTGGAGAATCCTCACCGCTATATGGCCAAGTCCCTGCCGTCCCGGGGCGGGATCCCACCGGTGGAACAGCTGACCCTGGATGACATCAGTACCGGTGCCAGCAACGACATTCAGCGGGCAACGGAAGTGGCCCGCGACATGGTGACCAAGTACGGCTTCTCCGAAAAGATCGGTACGGTCAACTACAGCAATTCCGAGGAAGTGTTCCTGGGCAACGATTTCACTACCCATAAGAACTACTCCGAAGAAAAAGCGAGAGATATCGACTCTGAAATCAAGCGGCTCATCGACGAGGCCTATGTCGATTTCGGCGCGGAAAGCTGCCTGCCGCTGATCGCGCAGCACGACAATCTGCTCATCGTGCGCACGTTCTCCAAGTCCCGCTCGATGGCGGGCGCGCGCCTGGGCTACGCGTTCGCCCAGGTGGGGCTGATTGAGGAGCTGGACACCGTGCGCAACGCTGTCAACCTCTACAGCGTCAACCGCATGACGCAGGCGGCGGGCATCGCGGCCTGCGCGGAGAACGGGTATTTCATGGACAACTGCGCCCGGATCATGGCCTCGCGCCGCTTCACGACGGACGGCCTGCGCGCGCTGGGCTTTGAGGTCATCGAGTCGCTGGGCAATTTCGTCTTCGCGCGCTGCCCGGATATACCGGGCGCGCAGCTGGCCGCGGCGCTGCGGGAGCGGGGCATCCTTGTGCGCCGCTGGGACGCGCCGAGAATTGAGGAATACCTGCGCATCACCATCGGCTCGCAGGCGGAGATGGAGGCGCTGCTGCGCGCCGTGCGGGACATCCTCGGCTGAACGAGAGACAGGAGACATCATCATGCGAAACGCTGACATCCGGCGCAGAACCGCCGAAACCGATATTACTCTGACCCTTGAGCTCGACGGAACGGGCAAAAGCGACGTCCACACCGGCGTCGGCTTCCTTGACCACATGCTCACGCTCTTTGCCGCGCATGGCCGGTTTGACCTGACCGTCGCCTGCAAGGGCGACACCTTCGTCGACGACCATCACAGCGTCGAGGATGTGGGCATCGCGCTGGGCGACGCCTTTGCCGCGGCGCTGGGCGAGAAGCGCGGCATCGCGCGCTACGGGAGCATGCTGCTGCCGATGGACGAGGCGCTCGTGCTCGCCGCGGTCGATCTCTCCGGGCGCAGCTGCCTGCGCTTTGCGGCGAACATCCCCGCGCAGAAGATCGGCACGTTTGACACGGAGCTCGTGCAGGAGTTCTTTCTCGCGTTTGCGCGCCGCGCGGGCGCGACGCTGCACATCCGCCAGCTCGACGGGGAGAACAGCCATCACATCGTCGAGGCGATGTTCAAGGCGTTCGGGCGCGCGCTGGCGCAGGCCGTCGCCGTGGACGCGCGGCTGGGCGATGCCATCCCTTCGACCAAAGGAGTGCTCGTATGATTGCAATCATCGACTATGGCGTGGGCAACCTGTTTTCCCTGCAGAGCTCGCTGCGGATGATCGGCGAGGACGCGGCTGTCACGGCGGATCCGGAGACGATCCGCCGGGCCGAAAGGCTGATTCTGCCGGGCGTCGGCGCGTTCGGCGATGCGCGCGAAAAGCTCGCGCGCACGGGGCTGGATGCGCTCGTCTGCGAGCAGGCCGGCAGGGGCAAGCCGCTGATGGGCATTTGTCTGGGCATGCAGATGCTCTTTGAGCGCAGCTTTGAATTTGGCGAGCACGCGGGCCTGGGGCTCATCCCGGGCGACGTCGTCGACATGACGCCGCTCATCGGCCCGGGGCTCAAGGTGCCCCACATCGGCTGGAACGCGCTTCAGATCAAAACGCCCGCCCACCCGCTGCTTGCCGGTGTGCGTGAGGGGGATTGCGTCTACTTTGTGCATAGCTTCTGCGCGACCCGGTGCGACGAGAGCGTCATCGCGACGGCGGAATATGGCGCGCCGCTGACGGCGGCCGTCGCGCGCGGCAATGTAATCGGCTGTCAGTTCCATCCGGAGAAGAGCGGCGCGGTGGGGCTTGACATTCTGCGGGCGTTCTGCGCCATCGGGGGGTGAGACGATGGAGATTCTACCGGCAATCGATCTGGTCGGCGGCAAGGCTGTTCGGCTCTTTCAGGGCGATTACGCGCAGATGACCGTCTATTCGGACGATCCGCTCTCCGTGGCGAAGGACTTTGAGGCCTGCGGCGCGTCGAGCATTCATCTCGTCGACCTCGAGGGCGCCAAAGACGGCGGCACGCCAAACATCAGCGTCATCCGGCGCATCGCGCGGGAGACCGGGCTTGCCGTCGAGGTCGGCGGCGGCCTTCGCGACGATGAGGCCGTTGAGCGCATGCTGGATGCCGGCGTGGCGCGCGCGATCCTCGGCACGGCAGCCGTGACCGATCCCGGTTTTCTTGCGCGGATGGTCGCCTCGCACGGCGGGCGGATCGCCGTCAGCGCGGACATCCGCGACGGCATGGTCGCCATACGCGGCTGGACGCAGCGCAGCGCGCTGACCTGCGACGAGCTGATGCGGCGGCTGGAGGAACCCCTCCGCAGCGCCGTCGCCGGGGCGCTGGATCGGTGCGCCGTTCCG
>SFHU01000004.1 GCA_004555535.1 Clostridiales bacterium | reverse complement strand
TCTTCATGACCCGTAACAGAGTGCCAGAATCAGTTGGCCCCAAAAAACGCTCATATCATAAAACATCGGCAGGTGGAAGTCGATGCCGGTTTGCTGCTCCAGGATAAAAGCCGGCGGCCCTGAAAAAAACAGGGCCGCCGCTGCATCAATTCGTGATCAATGATCTGCTCTTTGGCGGCCTTTTGCCGTCTTTCGGAAAAAGTGGACTTACAATTCATTGATTGTTTCGGTGATTGCCATGCTGCGCATTCTTGCTGCCGGTGCATACACGGCTGCCGCAGAAGAAAAAAGCACAGCGATCGCCAGTACCGTCATCATGCCGAAGGGGAAACGCCATATCAAGCCAAAATACCTCGTGATGAGGCGGAAATAGAGCATTCGGCTCAGCCATAGCCCCGCAACGCCGCCGACAGCAAGTCCGGATACCGCATAGGTAGCCGCCTCAGCCATAATCATATGAAGAAGCTGCCGATGATCCATGCCGATAGCGCGCATTGCGCCATACTGTCTTGTTCTGGATGAAACGCTCATCGAGATGCTGTTGACGATGTTGAACAGCGATATCAGCCCAATGATCGCCAGAAAGCCATACACAACAATTCGGGACGCCAGATAGGTGGCTGCGTTCTGTCGGTTGCTTTCTCTCTCATCCGATATGATGATATCGTCGGTTGCCATGCTGACGATTTGTGCCAACGTCTCCTTGTCTGCTGAATCATTCAGCAAAACGCCGATCATATTGTAATTCTGCGCTCCAACCAGACGGTCAAAGAGTACCTGTGGGCAAATGACAACCACATCATCCGGAAATGCGCCTTCCGAAAAAGCGCAGGCAATCGTCAGCTCTGTATCGCGGATGCGGATTGTGTCTCCGACCTTCAAAGGATTGTTCCTGTTGTAAATCGTCATCGCCTCGCAGGAATCCGGCATCGCCATTTTTCCCTCCACAATCATGCCTTTGCTGCTTTCCATCATGAAGGAATCGTAGGAGCACAGGGTTACGCGGCTGATGCTCTCCCGGCTGCTTTCAGCCGGAATATCTGTCAGCCCAGTTGCACCCCAGACCGCCCGAACACCCGGAATGGCGCGCAGCTGCTCTGCCGTACTTCGAGGCAGCACCTGCGCATTGCCGTATCCATTCAGAAGGATATCCGGCTGCCACGGGCAAAGGCTGGGGAGCAGCAGGCCGGCAAACTCCAGCAGAACGGAGAAGCACAGCGCGAGGATGATGCTCAGCGCAAACGACAACGTCATCAGCAGCCAATTCTTCCTGCTGGCTACGGCGTGATGCACACCCAGAGAGATTTCAATTCTGCCCAGCCTATTCTCTGCCGGGCGATACGCAGAGGTACGATGATCTCCGTTGCCGGAAACCGCCGCCATCGGCGATACGCGCGCCGCCCGCCGGGCAGGTGACTGTGCTGCGAGCAGAACGGTGACGATGCCAACCGCCGCACCGCTGCCTATGCCGACTAAACTGAGCTGAAAGACCGGTGTTGTGGAGAACTCCCCGCCAATACCAAAATGCAGCGCTGCACAAATTCCCCAGCTCATCAGGATACCGAGCAGCGTGCCGATCGGTACGGCTGTCCTGCACCAGTTCAGCGCCTCCAGACGGACAAGGCGAATGACCTGTCGCTTGCTCATGCCCAGACAACGCATCATGCCAAAGAACTGTGTTCTCTGCGCAACATTGCTGTTTATACTACCGGAGATCATCAGAATACCCGCCAGAAGGACCAGTATGAACAGCATGGCTGCCATGCCATAGACATTTTTCATCGCCTCGCTGTCACTTTGTCCAGCGACACCCATCACAGCGAGATTCTCCGATACAGCTTCTTCTCCGTATTGATCCTCCAGCCCCGGGATGGCCTTTGCCGCCCTGGAGGCGGTGACAAACTCAACAAAGCAGGCATCCTGCACATTCTCCACGCCGTTTTGATCCATCAGATCAGCAAACACCTTCCTCGGCAGGCATGCGTCCATCAGGAAATACTGTCCTTCATAATAGCTTTCGTCCACGCCGCCAAGGCCTGATACCGTAAAGCACCGATCACCTGCTGGTGTTTGCAGCGTAACAATGTCACCGACCTGTACCTGCAGAACAAATGCCGCATTGTTGCTGATCAGGATTTCACTCTCCAACTGCGGAAAACTGCCTTCCACAACGCCCTCTGAATTGAGTGACAGATAGGCCTCGTCAATACCGTACAGGACCACCCGTTTTCCGTTGATGTGCCAGGGCAATTCGCCATCCGGATTGAATACGGATGCCATCCCTGCCAAAAGCACATCCTCCTGCCCGGCAAGCTCGTCTGCGTCCGCCTGTGAAACACCTTGCAGCTTGACATGCCAGCTTCCGTTTTTTGCTGTCATACGGTCGCTCTGGGTTCTGAGCATCATGTCTGCCACGCTGAATATAGCCGTCACCAGAAACACCGCAATCACAATGCAGATGATCGTCATCCGGTTCTGCCGCCTGCGCACCCTGGCGGAAATAGGAATCAGGCTGAGATAGCTCTTCATTCCCGGCACCTCCCGAAATCGGTCAGCACACCGTCCGATACCTGCAAGACCCGGTCAGCCGTCTGCGCAATGCTGCGGTTGTGGGTGATCATGATGATCGTCTGCTCGTATTTTTTCGACGCCTCCCTGAGCAGCGCGATGACCTCGCTGCTGTTCTGGCTGTCCAGATTGCCGGTCGGCTCATCAGCCAGAATGAGCGATGGGCGGGTCATCAGCGCCCGGCCAATCGCCACGCGCTGCTGCTGGCCGCCAGAGAGCTGACTGGGCAGGTGATTGCGGCGTCCCTGCAGATTCAGCACCGTGAGCAGCTCCTCCAGATACGCCTTGTCCGGTCTTTGATAGTCCAGCAGCAGCGGAAAGATGATGTTCTGTTCGACCGTCAGCTCCGGCACAAGGTTGAACGCCTGAAAGATGAAGCCGATGTTCCTGCGCCGGAACACGGTCAGCTTCTGATCGTTCATCGAGAAAATGTCCTTCCCGTCAATGATCACCTTGTCTGATCGGACAGCGCAGAGAACCTGCGCTCCTGCTCATCGAGCTTTTGCAGCATTCCTTCAATTATCGCCATTCTCTGCTGCAACTCATTTCCGCCCGCGTCCTCCTTGCATCCTGCGCGCTTGAGAATCGAATCCCTTCTGGTTTTCAGTTCTTCGATGTCCTCCGTCTTTTCCGCAATCTGGGCAGCAAGCTCCTTATGCTTGAACACATGAAGCGGAAGCAGCTCCCGCTTTTCAGCAATCAAAGCCTTTCGGGCCTTGCGAGTTTCTCGGAGCCTACGGTCAACCTTTCCATATTCATCGCTGAACTACCGCAGCAGCCTGAGATCGCTCAATCCCTTTTCTCGACCTTCCCGGATGTGAGAAAGCTGATAGCAGAAGATCACCATGTCTGCGCGCAACTTTTCCAGCGCATCGGCAAGATGGTGAATGTCCATCTGCACGGCTTTACTGAGCTGCTTGATCTGCTCTTTCAATTCGCGCAGCAGGGCATTGTCGGCGCGAATCTGACGGTTCAGCGCACGACGCTCGGAGACAAAGCCCTTTTCTTCGATCTGCACGGCTTCCACGCCCTCGTGAATTGTTGGCTGTTCGTCGATGCCGCGCGCCGCGTAGCTTCGGTGGTCGATGCGTTCCTCAAGCCCGGCTTGTTCAATCGCCCGATTCACCATGTCCGCCCATGCTTCTCTCCATGCAATGAGTTGATCTTCGCTGTTCCATCTCGCTGTGATCGGATTCTGCCTGCCGTATCGGGAGCTCTTGGGATGCTTGTCCACTCGGGCATAGCCATGCTCAACCGCGGCAGTCTGCGTCATGTATACCTTCTTTCGCCCGACGCGATAGAGGTACTGCTTTTCCCAACCATCAGACTGAGCGCTCTTATACTCAGCGGCGGTAAAGCCTCGCTCCTCGCCGTCCTTCATGCACAGGTATTCCTTCTCGGACTTGTATTGCCAGGTGCCATCCTCATTCAGCGGGCGCATCGTCAGAAGGATGTGCGCGTGCGGATTATGCCCGTCTGTATCGTGGATAGCAACGGCTGCACACATGCCGTCTGCAACAAACTGCTGCGAGATGTATGCGCCCGTGAGCGCAATCTGTTCATCGTGATCCAGCTCAACGGGTAGCGCAACGATGATCTCCCGCGCAAGCCTGCTGTCCTTCGCCTTCTCTGCCGCCTCAACAGCGTTCCATAGCTGCTCCCTGTCAAGCCATTCCCGTGGGGCTTGGGGTGGGAGAAAGACCTGTTGCCAGACAACTCCATGCTTTCTCGTGTAATCGTGCTGTATACCGTCGTAGTCGTTGTACAATCGGCTGCAGCTCATGTAGGCGGACGCCGCCACAACGGAGCGTCCCGTTCCCCGGCTGACGATCTTTGATTCCATGTGGTAAATCGCCAAGCCCGTCACCTCCATTGTTTTGTTTCTTGCGGGCTGTGCCCGCCTCCGCTTCCGAACAACGCTTGCGTGGGCAGCAGCTGAGTGCTCGATGCCCGATACTGCCCAGCAGGCTCGTCCCGTCAAAATGCGTGTGCCGCAGCACACGCGCGCAGGCCGCAGCCTGCCGCTTCCCGCAGGAAGCGTAGCCCCCTCGGAGAGCGCACGTTCCCGACCGAAGGGAGGGATACCACCGCCGAAGGGGCCCCGCAAAGCGCAGCTTTGTGGGGAGAGGAGGAGCAGCGAAACGGATGAGCCCTGCCGCTTGCGGCTGGGCGAAGGATGTGGAGCTTGCGACGACGAGGTGGTGAGTAAGTGCGCCCTTTCGGGAAAAAGAAGGAGGAGCCCGAAAGCTCCTCCAACTGCGTCAAGCTCCAAAACGTTCCTCAAGATAGCCTCTTAGCGCATCCAACTCCATCGCAGATGCTGCTGGCAACACGCTTTCCAGAATCGCGCCCTCCTGTATCAATCGTCGCGTTCGCTGCTTCCGCTCCTTCACGCGGTCACGAGCCTGTGCTTCCTCCAGTCTGTGCTTCGCCTGAAGCAGCGCTTTTTCTTCGGCGTTCATCATTCTTTCGGCCATATGGTACCTCCTCTGTCGTTCGTTCGGTTGATTTTCCGGTTTTCTTTGATGCGTCAAAATGATCGTCGTTTCAATGGTTTTCCATCATTCTGATGTTCTGCCTGTTGTAGGGGAGAAAAGGAGCGCATCACTCTGATGCACCAGCTCGTAAGCCGGCATCAAAGTGATGCGATCCCGTTTATTCGTCACATGCCCATGAAGTTGAAATCCATCACGCTTCCGCTGAAGTCAGGCTCCGCTTCATCGGCATCCGTGTGTTTGCGCTGAACAGTGCTGTTTTCGGTTTCTGTCTGAGGAACAGGCAGTGCAGTCACCGTGGATGCCGCTCCAGCCGAGTACCCGGCCAGATAGGCGGGCAGAATCTGCTGAAGCCGTTCAGCCACAGCATCTGTCATCCGTTGGATGAGCTGCGCTTCGTCCTCCGGGGCAAGATGTACGAAGTCCGTCTCGTAGGCATTCACAGCATCGGTCACAATTCTGTTGTATGAGAGATGCATCTTTCGCTGCAGCCTTTTCAGCTTCTCCCACGCCTGCTTTTCCTCGTCATAGCCCGTATCGAGCCGCACAGTAAAGCGATGATTGCTCATTTCTTACTGTTCTCCTTTGCCCAGAGCAGCCCCTGGGCCATGTACTCATAGCCCCTGGCAGCGGCGTTCAGGTTGTCCACGAAGACAACAGATTCCGGGTCGTACTTGCCGAAGCGCTTCATGAGGCAGCCTCCGCCGCCCAGCACATACAGCTTCATCATTCGCGGATCGTAGCCATGCGCACGCAGCGCATCGAAAAGCCCGGACACATAGCCGCGGACAATCGCGTTCATGGATTCCAGAAGTTCTTTGCGAAGGTGGGTCTTCCCGGTCCGAAGGAACTGTTCGATCACATCCTCCGGCAGATCCAGACCATCCTTGTCCATCATCTGCTTTCGGATGGTCAGGGCGCACTGATGAACGCCCAGCACCTCCGTCCAGCAGTACTGGTCAAGAGGCCGTCCGTTTTCCAGTCGCATGATGTTCATGGTGCCGTTGCCGATATCTGCCATCATGATGGTGCCCATGTATTTCTGGAAGTCGTTATCCTTCTTATCCCAGTCCATCATGGGCACCATCGCCGCATAGCCCTGCGGGAAAACGCTGCACTGGGTAAAATGAAGGTAATAGCCGATGTCGTTGAACACGAATTCCACATCCTTATTGCGCAGCATGTATTCGCGGTACGCATTGCGCTGGCGGACGGTCCACGTCGTGGGAAGACCAACGGCAAGATAGATGTTTTCTTCCGTGATGTCCTTTGTCCGAAGCTCAGCGGCAATGGAAGCCAGCGTGAGGATGTAGAAATCCTCGTCAGCCGTCTTGTCCGGGTTGAAAGCCTTGTGGCCTTCGCCGATGCGGTACCACCTGCCATTGTAGTGCATGATGTCACCGTCAAAGTAGGGCTTGGTGTCCATCGCCGCCAGCCCGGTCGGGAAGATGGTGTTCGCCGTCTTCATGTTGCCATAGCCTGCGTCCACGCCGACGATGATAAAGTCATTGTTGATTCGCATAGGTTTCCTCCTTATGTTTTTGTTTCCACGCGGCAAGCTCGCGCTTGCCGTCGTCGCTCTCATAGTATCGTTGTATCATGGGCAGCATGGCACGGGCGATGCGCTCGATGGCTGCATCCGGGATGTCCATGCCGCTGTTTGTCTGGTCAGGTGATTTCTTCAGGTGGGTCATTCACTGCGCCTCCGTCGCGGATATGCCTGCTCATCCATGCGATGAGATCCGGCTTGGTCACCAGCTTCCGCACACCGAGCTGAAGCGTGGGGAAATCCTCAAGGTTCATCAGGGCGTATGCGCTGGATTTGGAAATGGAGAGTGCCTGTGCCAGCGTTTTGGCATCCAGCACATCGGGCAAATCGGAAAAAATCGCGCTCATTGTTCAGTCATCGAGGTTGACCTGTTTGAGCGGGTACAGCAGCGGATGGAGGGCAACAAAAAAGCCCCGTCCAGAACGAAAGCCGACGAGGAATACCTGCTGACGACCAAGCTCTTTTGCGGGGATTGCGGCAGATTGATGGTGGGCGAAAGTGGAACAAGCGGCACCAATGGTGTAAAATACTGCTACTACAAGTGCGGCGGTGCAAAGCGCAGGCTCGGATGCAAGCGCAAGCCGCTCAAAAAGCACTGGATTGAGCGGGTCGCTGTCGTGACCACCGTGCAGCGCGTGCTCCGGGACGAGGAAATCAACCGGATTGCCGATGCGATCATCGACCTGCAAAATCGGGAGGACACGAGTATCCCCGCCATGCGCCAGCAGCTCAAGGCGTGCGAAAAGGCCATTGAAAACATGCTGAACGCCATTCAGATGGGCATCCTGCCCCCCTCTACCAAGACGAGGCTGGAAGAGTTGGAGGCTCAGCGCGAGAGCCTCAAGGTCAGTATTCTACAGGCCGAGCTCGAAAAGCCCAAGTACACTAAGGAGCAGATCGTCAGCTGGATCAACCGATTCAAGTACGGAAACGTGGATGACATCGAGTACCAGCGGCAGATCATCGACACCTTCATCAACGCCATATACGTCTACGACGACAAGCTGGTTTTCACCTACAACTATAAGGATGGATCTGCTACAATCACGCCGGAAGAGATTGAAGAGGCATTTGGTTCGGATTTAACACAAGTTGCTCCACCAAGACCTCAGCAATCGCTGAGGTTTTTTCTTATCGCAATGATTGCCGGCTGGCCAAGGGGGAGTCGAACCTGGCCCGGGAGTGAATGACAGACCAGTGGGCTGTCAGAGCCGGGCTGACCGAGCGCCGTCGAGGCGCGAGAGGAGACTCCCCTATGCTCCACCAAGACCTCAGCAATCGCTGAGGTTTTTTCTTATCGCAATGATTGCCGGCTGGCCAGGGGGGAGTCGAACCTGGCCCGGGAGTGAATGACAGCCCAGTGGGCTGTCAGAGCCGGTGCGGATCCTTCCCCATCCGCACGGCAAAAGGAACAAGCGCGGAAGCGGCATCGTGCTGGGCGGTCGGTGAAACCGTTCAGATCTCATGCGGTCGGGCCGGGTCATTCTGAGCATTGCCCCGTCATGACCGATATGCTATACTTCATGATATCGCATTGCTTCTGCAATACGGCGCGGTTGCTGCCGCGCTGTCGAGCCCGGAGCAGCATCAGCATGAAGCCAACCACCGGAATCATCTGAACAGGAGGCCTGCACAATGGACGACGCAAATGGTTTTGTGATTGAGGATGGCGTTTTGGAGGAGTACACCGGCCCCGGCGGGGAGGTGGTCATCCCGAAGGGCGTGACCAGGATTGGTGAATGGGCGTTTTTGGCTGCACCAGTCTGCGCAGCGTGACCATTCCGCAGGGCGTGACAAGGATGGGGGATCATGCGTTTGAGGGCTGCAGCGGCCTGAGCGGCGTCGTGATGCCGCAGGGCGTGACAGAGATTGGAGAAAGCGCGTTTTCCGGCTGCACCGGCCTGAGCAGCGTGACGATCCCGGAGGGCGTGATGACGATTGGGGCCGGTGCGTTTTCCGGCTGCACCGGCCTGAGCAGCGTCGTGATTCCCGGAAGCGTGACGGCGATTGGCGAGGATGCGTTTGACGATGGCGTAGAGCTTGTACGGCAAGGCGCCCACGCGCCCGATTATCCCTCTGGCGTTTGACCATGTATCCAAATCCACGCAGGGAACCCAAAAGAACGTCGGTCCCGATCCGGGGGCCGGCGTTCTTTCTTTGCCCGGAAGCCTGGCTCCCCAGGGTGTTTCCTCTTGTCAGGCGTTTGGAAATGCACACCCCGGCCTGCCATGCGGATGGGCCCGTTTCCGCAGATATGCTCTTGCGGAGGGGCTTCTGCAGGAACCGGAATCCGCCGGAGTTCGCAACTTATTTTCCGTGTTGTTTCCCCACCCGCATGGTAGAATGGCACCGTCAGAAGGGCAAACAAAAGCCCTTGTCTGACACCCGAAACAGGGAAGCAAAGGATCAGGGAAAACGGGAGGAACAGGGTGCAGGAAAGGTGCTCTTTGTCAGAGGAATCGGCGGTGACAGCAGCTGGGATGCCAGGCGGCAAGGATTTCCGGCGGGGAAACACGATCCCGGGTGCCGCGCGGCCGTTCATCTCCCCGGCAAGGAGATGAGGATCCCTGTCAGCCCACGCAAAGGCCCGGCGATATGGCCGATGTGTGCAGGGTTCAATCCCTCCGGAAACGCCTCCGGAGGGCATTCCGGGCAGCCCTGCCCGTGCGCTTCGCGGCGGCTGAAATGCCGTCAGCACGCGGGAAAGGAGGAGCCATGATGAAAAAGAAGAAGGCCAACGAGCCGGAGAGGCTCTGCAGAAAGCTGAAGGGCGGTTTTGTCAGCGTGCTGCCGGATGGCGGCTGCTTCATGGACGAAGGCGACGATACCTACATGTGTATCGGCGCGGAGCATGACGGCCACAAGCCGATTTTCCGCATTCAGGGCATCGACCTCGAGGATGACGCGGACGCCAGCCGGGAGGGCTTCCAAAGCCCTGAAAGGGTGTGCGAATACCTCAGGACCCACGAGGAAGTGTCCCGCCGCATCAACAACCGCGGCGATCAGGCTGCGCCCATTCGGCGCCGCCGTGACTGGTTCTACTTTGTTCACGAGAACCCCCGGACGGGCGTGAGCAACGTGGTCGCCATCGAGCTGGGGCACATGGGCATCCTGAGCCTGTACTGCATGGCGCGCGACATCCCCTTCGTGCTGGACAACACCCTGAATGCCGAAGCCTTTCCGTGAGCCGCGTGCCCGCTGTGCTGCTGATCCGGTCTCCCGGGCTCCTTCCGGCGCGTTCTCCTGTCAGAATCGGCGCGGGAAGCCAAAAGGGGCTGTCCTTTTGCACGGAACCGGCGCTCATTGCGCGGTGTACAGGTCGCCGAAATAGCGCGCCATCTCCTCGTCGCTGAGTTTGAAGGCCCGCTGCGCGCTTTGCACCATCGCCGCCACGCGGTCGTTTTCCTCGCTTTTGACGAAGTCGCGCAAAAACTGCACGTGCTCCTGCCAGGATGCATAGGAGCCGCCCCAACGCTCGTAGTTGTAGGGCAGATCGTGCGCGACCTCCTGCGCCATCTCGTCGATGCGCGCGATGACCCGCTCCGGCGCGTAGGTGTTCTCAAGATGCCAGACGAGCCGTCGGATCATCTGATCCTTGAACTGCGGGTTCTCCAGCAGCGCGTTGATGACCACCGTGTTGAGCGCGGCGTCCTCGCTGACCTTGCCGATCATCTGGTGCAGCGCGGCGGGCTTCGTGCCAAAGCCCCAGTCGAGGTCAAAATTCACGATGCGCCACAGGCCGTCCCCGCCTTTGGAGCGGACGTGGCGGATGTTCGGGTAGTCGCGGTCGCCGGAGTAGGCGCGCGCGATGTAATAATCCATGAAGCTCTCCAGGCAGAGCTGGCTGGCGACGTAGTCAAAGCTCTCCTGCTGGGAGAGGTCGCTGCGCTTGCAGTAGCGCATCAGCGCGAGCCAGTCGTCCCGCTCGCCGGCCTCGGCCTTCGTCCAGCCGTAGATGATGTCGACGTCCTCCTCCTCGCCGCCCAGATAGGAGGCGACGAAGTCGTCCGAGACGCGTTCGCGGATGTAGTAGACGCCGAAATACGCGCCGTCGATGAAGAGGTTGACCGGCTTGTAGCGCTGATAGAGCACCTCCGGCATCGTCTGCGCCGTCAGCGAGGTCAGAAATTCATCGCGAAAAAAAGCGCGGTTCGCGTCCTCCGAGCCGCAGCGAAGCACGAGCGAATTAAAGGAGGTGACCGGCGAATCCTCAAACAGCGCGTATTCGAGCTGGCTGGTTCCGTACTGGGCGCGGAAGCGCACAGAGAAGCTCTTCTTCTCCAGCTTACGGCTGCCCTGCCCGTGAATCTTCAGCCCGCAGTCGACGCTGAATGCCGTCTGTCCGCTCTCAATGAGGGTCAGATTGACGGGGATCTCGCGGTTGCGCTGCTCATAGAGCGTGTAGATGCCGTTGGGGCCGAGGATGGCGCCCGGCTCAGCGCTGATGCACAGCAGCGGGAGCTCGTATTTCTCCGCGTCAAACAGGTAATGGCAGGTCGCCGTGGGTGACCAGAGCTTTCCCTCGGCCAGGGCGCGCACGCGCAGCACACAGCTTGCCGTAACGTCGATGGGCGTGCCGTCGTAGCGCGCGCTCTTCTGCGTGGGCAGACGGCCGTCGAGCGTATAATAAATCGCGCCCTCGCCGCTGAGCGTCACGGCGGCGGGGGCGCTGACTGCGCCGCTTTTGAGGCTGACCTGGGGCGTCTGCGTGATGCCCGTCAGGCCCTCGGGGTTTGGCTGCCCGATGGAGGGCGTATCGTAGTAGCAGAGGGCGTCCCCGCTCCTGCCGTAGGAGGTATCCGGCGTCAGCGGCGGGACATAGAGCGCGTCGACGCACTGGCCGTTTGAATCGCTGACGTAGAGCGCCTCGCCGGTGGCGGGAATCTTGAAGGGCGCCTCGCGCGGCGCTTCCCTGCCGGAGGCCTGTACGACGTAGCATTCGCCCGGCGCGAGCTCGACGGCGGGCAGCTGCCAGAGGAAGGGATTCTTCTTCTTGTCGGAGAGGTAGTAGTCGCTCAGAAGCAGGGGCTCGCTGCCGACATTTTGCAGCTCGATCAGGTCGTTGTATTCGCCGTCCAGCGGCAGCAGCCTGCTGTTGGAGGAGACGACCTCGCTGACGGCCAGCGTCTGCCCGCTCGTGACGCTGGCGCGGTAGGCTGCCGCGCCCTCCGCCGTGTTGGCATAGCCGGGCGAGGGCTGCTGCGTCAGGCCCAGACCGGCCTGCCAGACGTTGTTCTCCATCGCGGGCAGCTCGGCCTCGTCGCACAGCGCGCCGTCGCGATCAAACAGATACAGCTCACAGCCCTCCTTCGCCAGGCGCAGGCCGGGCAGATCCACGTCGCACAGCAGCAGCGCATAGCTGTCCGGCGCAAGCTCGACGGCAGGCAGATGGCAGGCGAGGGGATCGTCCGCCTCCCGCGAGAGGAAGTAATCGGAGAGCATCACCGCGCTGTCCCCACCGTTGTAAAGCTCGACATAGTCGTGAAAGCCCAGCAGGAAGTCCGTGTCGTTGTTGCTCTGGGCCTCACTGATGCGCAGCGCGCCGTCCTCCGCCAGGACAGGGAGGGCAGTCAGCGCCAGCAGGCATGCGAGACAGAGAAGCCGGATCGCGGGAAGGACAAAGCTGCGCATGGTCAGGTTTCCTTTCGTGAGCGGGCCTGCCGGACGGATGCGAGGCCCCTGATTTTCTATATAATTATATAATGCAGGCCATTTTGATGTCAAGTCTGTTTCATGCGGCGTGCCGGATGAAAGCGGATGGAGGAACGGCGGGAGCATCATGGAAATTTTTGGGATGAAAATGGAAGTCTGCTTCGTTGTATGGTATAATCGGTGGGAATGCATGTCCCGCCGGCGGCGACCTCCGGCGGAGAGGAGGCGCGGCGATTGAATCAGGCGTGGTATCAGGTGGTTTCCCTGCTTTTCGGCTATGCGGGCGCGGCGATCATCGCGGTGACCGTGCTGCTTGCCGCACGCAAGCTCGCTGCGGACAGGGCGCTCTGGCGGCGTGTGGGGCGGGAGCTGCCGCGCTGCGGCGCGGCGGGGACGCTCTGCGTGCTCACGGCGGGGGAGCGGCGCCTGTGCGCGGGGACGGAGATTCCCCTTCCTTATGAGGGGACGCTCGGCTCGGCACACAGCTGCGATGTCTGCATTCCCGTGCGCAGGGTACACATGCGCTCGGCCTTCTTCTGGATGGAGAAGGACGCGCTGCACATGGTCGCGCTCCACAGGGACGGCTTCATGGCGGACGACGTGCCGGTGGAGCCGGGCGATGAGGCCGTGCTGCGCGACGGCGCGGTGCTGTGCATCGGGGAGATCCGCCTGGCGCTGCGCCTGAAGGGGCACACGGCGGACCGCGAGGCCAATGTCGGTCCGTATGTCACCAGGGCCAGGCGGAGTCAGGCGCAGCAGGGCCGCGGCGACGGACTCGGCGCGCCCGGCAAGGGCGAGGCGCGGCGCGAGCGGAAGCTGGAGAGCAGGACGAAAAAGAAGGCGCGCGCGACGGACGCGGCCAAGAAGGGGTGAACGCATGGCGCGCAGGCAGGAGGTCTACACCGCTCGCAGGAGGCCCGCATCCGGGGACGGACGCCGGGCAGACGGGGGTGAAAAGGAGCTGCTTCCCCGGAGAATCGTCGTGCAGGAGGAAGAAAAGAAGGAGGGCGGCAGGACGGCTGCGGCATCCTCCGCAGGGACGGGAAAGCGCGCGGCGTCCGCAGCGGCAAAGGCGAAGACGGCCAAATCCGGGACGGTCAGGGCCGCGCCGGGAAAGGCGGCTCCCCGGCGCACGCAGAAGCAAAAGCAGCGCGAGCGCCAGAAGCGGGACGCGATGTACCGCGACAGGCGGCGCGCGGTCAGGCGGGGCGCGGACTTCGGCGTGACGGTCATCGCGCTGCTGACGGCGGCGTTTGAGGCGATGGGCCTGCTGCTGGCGGCGCTGCGCACGCAGGGCGCGCTGGACACGCAGGCGCTCGCGCTGCTGGCGGCGATGGTGCCGCTGGGGCTGGCGACGACGCTGCTGCTGCCGCGCGCGCTGCCCATCGATTCCCTGATCATGGCGCTGACCAACTTTTTATGCGGGGTCAGCGTCGTCATCCTCTACACGGTCTCGCCGGAGCGCGGCGTGCGCCAGACGGTGTTCTACGCCGCGGGCCTGGCCGTCATGCTGCTCGCGGCGGGCATCGTCTCGCGCAAGCGGCGCTGGAAGGGGCTGACGCTGCTGGCGATGGTGCTGGGCATCGCGGCGCTCGTGCTGCCGCTGCTCTTTGGCGAATGGAACAACGGCGCGAAAAACTGGGTTTCCGTGCCGGGGCTGGGCTCGTTTCAGCCCAGCGAGCTGGTCAAGCTCTCCGTCGTGCTGACGCTGGCCTACTATTTCAGCGCGCACAGAACCGTCGCGCAGATGATGCCGGCGATTCTCTTCGCCGGGGCCTGCCTGCTGCTGCTCATGCTGCAGCGCGATCTGGGCACGGCGCTGATCTACTATCTGACGACGCTGGTGCTCTTCTATGTCGCCTGCGGCAACGTGCCGCTGACGGTGCTGGGCATCGGCGGGGGCGCGGCGGCGGCCGTGATGGGCTACCAGATGTTCGCGCACGTCAAGGTGCGCGTGGCGATGTGGAAAAATCCGTGGAGCGATCCGCTGGACAAGGGCTACCAGATCATCCAAGCGCTGCTGGCCATCGGCTCGGGCGGGCTGTTCGGCGTCGGTCTGGGGCAGGGCACGCCGGAGAAGATCCCCGCCTACTACAACGACTTTATCTTCGCCGTCATCTGCGAGCAGATGGGCCTGATCTTCGGCCTGCTGGTGCTGGCGGTGTATCTGCTGCTCATCGCCCGGGGCGTGACGGTCATCACCCGGGCGCGCCGATCGTTTGACATGCTGCTGGGCTGCGGCGTGCTGGCGATGCTGGCGATTCAGACGCTGATGATCGTCGGCGGCGTCGTCAAGATGATTCCGCTGACCGGCGTGACGATGCCGCTGATGAGCTACGGAGGCTCCTCGCTGATCTCCTGCCTGGCGATGATCGGCATTCTGCACGGCATCAGCGCCCGCGCGCAGGACAATCTCGAGGAGGACATCCTGGGCGCCTGACGGGAGGGATTTGTATCAAGGTCATCAAGCGGCGCATCCGCCTGATTCTGATGGTGACGGCGGCGCTTTTCGCCGTCACTGTCGCCTACTGCTGCTATTCGGTCTACTTCTACGGGGGCCGCTGGATCGCCACGCCGTACAATCCGCGCATCAGCAGCCGCAAGCAGAGCGTCATCATGGGCACGGTCACGGACAGAGACGGCGCCGTCCTGGCCTACACGGACGAGAGCGGAAGCCGCCGCTATAACAGCAGCGAGGCGACGCGCAGAGCCGTCTCCCAGGTGGTCGGCGACAGCGGCGGCAAGGTCTCCACGGGCGTGGATACGTTCCACGCGCAGTATCTGCTGGGCTTCAAGGCGGGCTTCTTTGAGCGCGTGGGCGACGCGATCACCGGCACGACGCAGCGCGGCGACGATCTGCAGCTGACGGTCTCCGCGCAGCTCTCGCGCTACATCAGCGAGCAGTTCCCCGCGGGCAAGCGCGGTGCGGTGGTCGTGCTCAACTACAGGACGGGGGAGATCCTCGCGATGGTCTCCATGCCGCAGTTCGATCCCACGGACATGGACAGCGCGCTTGAGGACGAGGAGGCCGGCGCGCTTATCAACCGCGCGACGCAGGGGCTGTATCCGCCCGGCTCGACGTTCAAGATCGTGACGATGGCTTCGGCGCTTGAAAACCTGCCGGAGCTGGACAGCTTCGCCTTTGACTGCACGGGCTATTACCCCGTGGGCAGCTATGCCGTCACGGACAACAGCGCGCACGGCGTGCAGTCGCTCTCGGGCGCGTTCACGAATTCCTGCAACACGACGTTCGCCGCGCTCTCGCAGGAGCTGGGCTACTCGATGCTCGGCGCGACGGCGGAGCGCTTCGGCTTCAACCAGAACTTCCTCTTTGACGATCTGATCGTCTACAACTCGAGCTATCCCATCGACGACCTGAGCGAGGAGGATCTGGCCTGGTCGGCGGTCGGCCAGGGGCGCGTGCTCGCCACGCCGCTGCACATGGCGATGATCGCCGCCTCCGTCGCCAACGGCGGCGTGATGAACGAGCCGCGGCTGCTGCGCCGGATCACGACGCCCCAGGGGGGCGCCCGCGCCCTGCCGGCGAGCGACACCGGCTGGCGCGTGATGAGCGAGAGCGTCGCCGCGCGGCTGGAGACGGAGATGATCCGGGTCGTGAAATCCGGAACGGGCACGCATGCCGCGCTGGGCAACGGCTACGTTGTGGCGGGCAAGACGGGCTCGGCGGAGGTCAGCGACGACAAGAGCGTCGCCGCCCACGCCTGGTTTGTCGGCTATATCACGAACGACAACGCGCCCTACGCGGTCTGCGTGCTCGTGGAGAACGGCGGGGCCGGCGGCACCGTCGCCGCGCCGCTGGCGCGAAGGACGCTGCAGAAGGCGATCAACCTCGGCCTGTGAGCCGGGAAGAGACATACGAAAGGGCCCTGACGGGCCGCAGGACGCTTTGACAGAACAGAACCGACGAAAGCGAGGAACCTGGCATGAAAAAAGGAATCGTTGCAATGCTGCTGACGCTGGCGCTGCTTGGCGTCTGCGCCGGCGCCTGCGCCGCGGGCGTCACGCTGCGCGTGTTCACGCCGTTTGCGGATGTGGATTTCGCCGCGCAGAGCTACATGGACATGATCACCGCTTGGGAAACGGAGACGGGCAATCTCGTCGAGGACTATTCCGGGCTGCAGGACGAGAGCTGGCTTGACCAGATGAACCGGATGGTCGCCTCGGGCGAGGCGGATATCCTCGTCGTGCCCGCCGGCTCCCCGCTCAGCGGGACGCAGGTGCTCACGGCACAGGAGCTGACGCAGGCGCTCGGCGGCACGACCGCGCGGCAGTTCGCCTCGATGCGCGGGCAGGACGGCAGCATGCTGCTGGTGCCGCTGCGGCTGAACTGGGAGGCGCTCTACGTCAACACGGACGTGCTGGCCAGGTACGGGCTGAACGTGCCCACGACGTATGACGAGCTGATCACGGCCTGCGCCGTGCTCTCGCAAAACGGCGTCGTCGCAATCTCCAACGCCCTGTGCGAGTGGGCCGAGATCACGCTCGACTGCGTGGCGCTGGCGGGCGCATCCGAGGCCGAATACGGCCTGCAGACCTCGCTGGAGGGCGCGCAGGAGATCCTCACGGCGCTGACGCAGGTGGGCGCGTTCGGCGCGGACGCCTGGAACGTCACCGACGCGGAGGCGGAGCGCCGCTTCCTCGACGGCGAGGCGGCGATGCGCATCGACGCGGACTGGCTCGCCGAGAGCGTCGCGCAGGAGCGCTGGGATAGCGTCGTCGTGACGAACGTGCCCGCGCCGGACGGGCAGGCGCGCACGCTCGTCGTGGGCACACCCTGCTTCGGCCTGACGATCACCCGCGCCTGCTGGGAGGACGACGCGCGCTGCGAGGCGGCGCTGTCGCTGGCCGGCGCCCTGCTGCAGGAGGAGAACGCCGCGAAGCTGGGCGCCGCGCCCTCGGGCAGGCTGGGCGAGAGCATCGCCGCGCTGACCCTCACGGCCACCGACTGCACCGGCGTGCTCTACGATCTGAACGCGCAGACGTTTGAAGCCTGGTCGGAGAGCGTGATCGCGGGGCTGATGAGCCTGCAGTAAGGCTTTAAGGAATAACAAAGACGGGCCGGGCCGCGAGGCAGATCGCTTCGCGGCCCGGCCCGTTTTGCTGCGCGCGGGCGGGTATTGACAAAACAAAGCGATGCATGTACATTGTGATATGGAATCCGGAAGGAAGGACTGCCTGAAGGGAAGGCGGCGGACGGGGGGATCGGCGATGAAACGGGACGGGGCCGCGCTGCGCGTGCGGCGCTTTCTGGGCACGGCGGCGATGGGGCTGTTCCTGTGCATGATATCCGTGCTGGCGCTGTGCGCGCTGAAGGTGAATGTGCACATCGGTGTGGAGAGCGTCAACGTGGAATGGGTGAGCTTTCTGCCGGAGCGGGCGCTGCCCAACCTCGTGCTGACCGCGGTTGGCCTGCTCGCGCTGGCGGCCCTGAACGGTTTGCTCGCGCGGTTTGCGGGCGTTCGCCTCTGCGGCGCGATGCTGGGACTTTGGACGGCCGCTGCGCTGTTTTGGGTGCTGGGCGTAGGCATGGTGCCGGAGACGGACCCGGGCACGATGGTCGAGGCGGCGCGCCTGTTCGCCGGAGGGGATTACAGCGCGCTGAGCTGGGGCTATTTTGACGCGTATCCCTATCAGCTTGGCTTTGTGCTGCTGATGGAGGGCATCCTGCGCGCCTTTCCGGGCGCGGATGTCAGCCTGGCTGTGCAATGCGCCAATGTCGTCTGCGGCGTGCTGACGGCGGGCATGATGGCCGCGCTGTGCGAGCTGATCTTTGAAGACCGGGCGGCGAAATACGCGGCGATGCTGCTGGTTATGCTGTTTCTGCCCTTTCTGCTGTTTTGCACCTATGTGTATGGCACGCTGCTGATGATCCTGCTGTGCAGTTGTGCGTTTGTGTGCTTCGCGCGGTATCTGCGCACGCGCAGGCTCTGCTTCGCCGTGGCCATGATGCTGGCGCTGGCGCTTGGCTATGCGGTCAAGCTCAACGCGCTGATTCCGATGCTCGCGCTGTGCATCTGCGCGGCGCTTGACGCGATGGAGAGCCGGGATGCGCGGGCGCTGCTGTGCGCCGCGGGCTCGATCCTGCTGGGCGTGGCGCTGTCGCGGCTCGTCGTCGCGCAGTACGAATGGCGCAGCGGCATCCGCGTCAACGCCAACGTCTGCCGGCTCACCTGGCTGATGATGGGGCTGGGGGAGCCGGCGAGCATGCCGGGCTGGTTCAACGGCTATGTCGTCAGCTTTATCGGCCGGGATCTGACGGCGCAGGAGCAGAAGGCCATTGTCCTTTCCGACCTTCAGGCGCGCATTCCCGAGCTGCTGGAGGACCCGCTCTACACCGCGCGCTTCCTGCGCGACAAGATCCTGAGCCAGTGGATGGAGCCGACGTACAGCACGATCTGGTGGGGCACACGCTGCGACTGGTCCGGCCGCTTCAATGGGCTGGCCGCCATGCTCTACCGCGAGGGGGAGCCGCTTCGCCTGGCGGCCGAGGCCTATATGAATGTCTATCAGCAGTGCCTGTATGCGCTTTCGGCTGTCGGGGCCGTCAGCGCACTGCGGCGGAGGGACGACGCGGCGGCGCTCGTGCTGCCGGTCACGCTGCTGGGCGGGCTGCTGTTTCACGCGCTGTTTGAGGCGAAATCGCAGTACATCTATCCCTATGCCGTCTTCATGATGCCGCTTGCGGCGCGGGGGCTTTGCTGCCTGACGCGCGCCCTGGGGCGGCTTGCGGGGCGCAGGATGAAGGAGGAGCTATGAAACGGGACGGAGCCGCGCCGCGCGTGCAGCGCTTTCTGGGCACGGCGGCGATGGGGCTTGCGATGTGCGTGCTTGCGGCGATCGCCGTGAGCAGCCTGTTTGTGACCGCGCGGCTGTATTCCTCGGGCAGAAGGAGCGAGGATATCGCGTTTCTGCGCGACGCGCTGCTGCCCAATCTGGCGCTGACGCTGGGGCTGCTGGCGGTGCTGGTGCTGGCGTACAGGCTGCTCGTGCGCTGCGCGCGCCGGCGTCTGACGGCGGGCCTGTGCGCGCTCTGGCTGGCGCTGACGCTGATCCTGGTGCTGGGCACAAATCTTGGGCAGATGTACGATCTGGCCTATGTGTGCGAGGCGGCGCAGCTCTTCGCGCAGGGCAATTACAAGGCGATGCAGGTCGACTACTTCAACGCCTATTCCTACCAGCTGGGCTTCTGCCTGCCCATGGAGATGCTGCTGCGGCTGCTGCCGGGCATCGACCTGAACCGGTTCATGCAGGCGCTCAACGCCGTGCTGAGCCTGGCGACGGCGGGGGCGCTGTCCGCGCTTTGCGGCCAGCTCTTCCCCGAAAGCGGCGCGCCGCGCGCGGCCATGCTGCTGTTTGTGACGTTTCTGCCCGCGATGTTCTACTGTATGCTCGTCTATTCGACGCTGCCGATGATGCTGCTGGCGTCGCTGTCGATGCTCTGCTTTGTGCATCTGCTGCGCACGGGCAAGGCGCGCTACGGGGTGCTCTATGCGCTGCTGATCGCCGCGGCATACATGGTCAAGCTCAACGCGGCGGTGCCGCTGCTGGCGATGGGCATCGCGGCCGTGCTGGCGGCGATGGAGGGCGGGGACTGGCGGCTTCCAGCCTTCGCCGTGCTCTCCGCGGCGGCAGCCGTGCTCCTCTCGCGCTGCGCCATCCTGCAGTATGAGCTGCGCAGCGGGATCACGCTCCGGGAGGACGTGAGCGCGCTGGCCCGGCTGGCGATGGCCCTGCAGGAGGGCGGCGCGTCCGCGGGCTGGTTCAACGGCTTTACGGAGCAGTTCTTCACCCCGGAGGTGACGGCGGAGCAGGAGCGCGCGGCAGCGGCTGCGGCGCTGTCGCAGCGGCTGGCGCAGATGCGCGCCGATCTGCCGATGACAGCCGCGTTTTTCCGCGACAAGCTGCTCAGCCAGTGGCAGGAGCCGGCATACGGCACGCTGTGGTACGGCAACCTCTGCGAGGGGACGGGCGCGCTCGCGGGCGCGGCGCAGGCTCTGTTCGCGCAGGACGGCGCGCTGCGCGCGGCGCTGGAGCGGATGATGAATATCGGCCAGCAGGCGCTCTATGTCCTGGCCTGCATCGGCATGGCCGGCGCGCTGCGGCGCAGGAGGGACGCGGCGCAGATGATCCTCCCGCTGACCATCCTGGGCGGCTTCCTCTACCACATGATCTTCGAGGCGAAATCGCAGTACATCTACGTCTACGCGCTCTACATGATCCCGCTGGCCGCGCAGGGGCTGTGCATGCTCTCGGACGGGGCGGCGCGGCTCAGCAGAGCAGAAAGAACACGGCGCTGAGCATGAAGGCCAGCAGCGCCGTGCACAGGCAGCACAGGAAGGCGCTCTGCGCGATGTCGCCGGACATGGGCGCATGCGTGTCGGCGCCATCCCCGGCGATGCCCAGGATGCTCATCAGGCGCTCACGCGCGCCGTGGCCCTGCGTGCGGAAGGGATTGCGCCCGACCGCGCAGGCGCACAGCAGCAGCATCGCGCAGAAGACGCCCTCCGACAGGCGTAGGACGGGCGCGAGGATGCGCCGCGCGAGGGGCAGCTCGCCGCAGACGGCGCGCAGCGCGAGGAAGATCCAGCCCAGCGCGCAGCCGAGCCACAGCGGCATGCCGACGGCGCACAGCAGCAGCGGCGCGCAGGCATCGGAAACGAACGCGGGCCCCAGCGCCGCGCAGGCCGTGCGCACACGGGACTCATATTCGGGAATGTCGCCCGCGTATTTGCCGGAATCGAGCTCCTCCTTGACGGCGGCGCACGGCGGCAGCAGCGAGAGCGCGGGAAACAGCGGCGCCATCACCACGGCGCAGACCGCCGGATGGAGCGCGCCCAGCAGCGTCACGGCGCCGCCCAGCACGAGCAGCATCGCGGCGAGCGCCGGCGCGGCGTCGGCCCTGCCGTTCCGGCGCGAGAAGGGGCGCAGCGCGAGATGATACAGGCGCAGGAGCGCATGGCTGATGAGCTGCGCGCTTTGAGGCAGCGGCAGATACAGGCAGAAGGCCAGCGCCAGCGCGGCGGGCAGGGCGAGAATGCGCATGGGAATGCCTCCTTGAATCAATCGGGTTGCTTTCATGCTCGCGAAGCGATCAATCGGCCTCACAAAATCACCGGTCCGGTCGTGAGATCGCGGCAGCTCTGGCGCAGATCGGGATTTGCGCAGCCGAGGCTCCAGAGATCCTGCGCGCGCAGATCATACGCAAAGAGCGGGTCGCCGCGCAGGCGCGCGGCCCGGGCGTGAAGCGGCAGCGCGCTGCGCTGCTTGATGGCGGCGAGCAGCGGTCTGGCGCTTCCCCGCAGGCCGAGCACGCGCGCATAGGTGGGCGCGCGATGCGCCCCGGCAAAGTCCTTCGTCAGGCCCAGCAGCACGCTTGCGCAGGCGCGGGACAGGCGCGCATAGGTGTAGCGCTTGCTCTTGACGGCGAGGATCAGTGCGTCGCGGGTGACGGCGGTCTGCGCGGCGGACAGAAACAAATGCTGAAGCCCCTCGTCCATCCCGCAGATGCGCGAGAGGGCCTTCGCGTCCGTCGTGCGCAGGGCGTAGAGCAGCGCCTGCGTCAGCGCCTCCTCCGCATGGACGAAGCCGGTCGCCTCTGCGCGCGCAAAGCCCTCCGGAAAAGGCATGGCCTCCATCGCCGCGGTCAGGTCGCCCCGCGCACAGGCGGCGCGCACCGCTGTGGCGCTTGAAAGCGGCTGGAGCGCCTCGTCGTGATAGTCCGCGCCCTCGCGCGCGATGGGCACGGGACGGACGCCCGGCGGCAGCGCGCGCAGGTATTCAAGCGCCAGCGCGGCGTTGGGCCGGGCGATGGCCTCGGCCAGATCGGGCTCTCCAAGCGTGGCCTGGACGGCCTCCGCCTGCGCGCGGGGATAGGAGAGGCCCCGGTCAAGCCCCTCGCGCAGCGCGATGCGGAAGGCCGGGGGCTCCTCGCGCAGCACAGCAGCTGTCCGCTCAAGCAGCGGCAGCACCTCCGCCTCGCAGCCAAAGGACAGATGCGTCACGACGCCCAGCGAGCCAAGCAGCGCGACGCCGCCGGCGGCAAACTCCGGCGCGGGCGCGCAGGCAAAGCGGGCGGGCAGCTCGAGCACCAGATCGGCCCCGCCCATCAGCGCCGCGCGGGCGCGCGTCCACTTGTCATGGCGGGCAAAGAGGCCGCGCTGGGTGACGGCGCCGCTCATCGCGCAGACGGTATAATCGGCCCCCGCGGCCTCCCGCGCGCGGGCGAGGTGCAGCGCATGACCCCGGTGAAACGGATTGTATTCGCAGACGACGCCCACAACGCGCATGAAACCCCTCCCCAAGAACAACGTTTGTCAACAAAATTCCCATGCCGCCTTTTCAAAACGGATAAAATGCGGTATAATCATCCTGTATCGTTTTGTCTACCCAAGGCTTATCCTGTAAGTCTATTATATCACGCCAAGGAGGATTTACAAATGTCTGTCATCGACAAAATCAGGGCAAAAGCGGCTGCGGACGTCAAGCACGTTGTGCTGGCGGAGGGCAGTGAACCGCGCACCGTGCAGGCGGCGGAGAAGATCGTGAAGCTGGGCCTGGCCAGGATCACGCTCGTGGGCGCGAAGGCCGAGATCGAGGCCAAGGCGGCCGAGCTGGGCGTTGACCTGACCGGCGTGAGCATCGCCGATCCCGCGACGAGCGACAAGACCGCGGCGTATGCCGAGCAGCTTTTCCACATCCGTGAGAAGAAGGGCATGACGCTGGAGAAGGCGACCGAGCTCTGCCTCAAGAACACCCTGTTCTACGGCACGATGATGCTCAAGATGGGCGACGCGGACGCGATGGTTGCGGGCGCGATCAACACCACTGGCGACGTGCTGCGCCCGGCGCTGCAGATCATCAAGGGCGCGCCCGGCATCAAGACGGTTTCCTCCTGCTTCCTGATGGAGGTGCAGGACAAGAAGTACGGCGACGACGGCGTGCTCGTCTTCGGCGACTGCGCGGTCAACATCGATCCGACCAGCGAGCAGCTCGCGGACATCGCCATCGCCTCCGCGCAGACCGGCAAGGCCCTGCTGGGCATGGAGCCGCGCGTCGCGATGCTCTCCTTCTCCACCAAGGGCAGCGCCAAGCATGACCTCGTGGACAAGGTCTCCAATGCCGTGAAGCTCGTGCACGAGCAGGCGCCGGAACTCAACGTCGATGGCGAGATGCAGGCCGACGCCGCGCTGGTTTCCTCCGTCGGCGAGCTCAAGTGCCCGGGCAGCCCGGTCGCCGGCAAGGCGAACGTGCTCGTCTTCCCGGATCTGCAGGCCGGCAACATCGGCTACAAGCTGGTGCAGCGCCTGGGCGGCGCGAAGGCCGTGGGCCCGGTCATCCAGGGTCTGGCCAAGCCGGTCAACGACCTCTCCCGCGGCTGCTCGGTCGAGGACATCGTCGATGTCGTCGCCATCGCGGCGGTCAAGGCGCAGGCGTAAGCTCCCCCACAACAGAACGGAGGTAGAATTCCCATGAAAATTCTGGTCATCAACGCCGGCTCCTCCTCCCTCAAGTATCAGCTTATCGACATGGACGACGAGTCCGTCAAGGCGAAGGGCCTGGTCGAGCGCATCGGCATCGAGGGCACCCATTTCAAGCAGACCGTGCCGGGCACGGACAAGGTCATCGAGTTCACCCGCAACATGGCCGCGCACACCGAGGCCATCGCCGCGGTTCTGGACGCGCTGATCGACAAGGACAACGGCGCGATCGCCTCTCTTGACGAGATCGGCGCCTGCGGCCACCGCGTGCTCCACGGCGGCGAGACGTTCTCCGCCTCCGCGCTGATCACCGACGAGACCATGAAGGAGATCGAGGCGCTCATCCCGCTGGGCCCGCTGCATCAGCGCCCGAACATCGCGGGCATCCGCGCCTGCCAGGAGGTCATGCCGACCAAGCCGAACGTCGCGGTTTTCGATACCTCCTTCCATCAGACGATGCCGCCCAAGGCGTTCCTCTACGGCGTGCCCCGCGAGTACTACACCGACCTCAAGGTTCGCCGCTACGGCTTCCACGGCACCAGCCACCGCTTCATCGCGGGCGAGGCGCCCAAGCTGCTGGGCATGGATCCCAAGCACTGCAAGCTGATCATCTGCCACCTGGGCAACGGCTCCTCCCTGAGCGCGATCGTCGACGGCAAGGTCGTCGATACCTCCATGGGCCTCACGCCGCTTGAGGGCGTGCTGATGGGCAGCCGCTCCGGCGACGTCGATCCGGCCGTCCTCGAGTACATCATGGACAACACCGGCATGGACATCCATCAGATGCTCAACACGCTCAACAAGAAGTCCGGCTTCGCGGGCATGTCCTGCTCCAGCGACATGCGCGACGTCAAGATCGCGGCGGAGAAGGGCGACAAGCAGGCGCAGGATGCGCTGGATGTCTGGTGCTACCGGCTGCAGAAGTACATCGGCGCTTACAACGTCGCCGTCGGCGGCGCGGACGCCATCGTCTTCACGGCGGGCATCGGCGAGAACGACACCGACTCCTGCGCGAAGGTCATCGAGGGCCTCGCGTTCATGGGCGTCAAGGTCGATCCGCAGAAGAACAAGCGCGGCGTCGCGGCTGTCATCAGCACCGATGATTCGACCATCAAGGTGCTGCGCATCCCGACCAACGAGGAGCTGCTCATCGCGCGCGACACGCTGGAGATCGTCTCCAAGCTGTAACCGGCACCGGCATGCTGCCGGCCCCGCTTCCGACGTGGCGCGTATGAACGCCCGGGCCTGGCGGACGAGGCCGACTGTATGCGGATTTAACGTAGGCACCGGCATGCTGCCGGCCCCGCTTCCGACGTGGCGCGTATGAACGCCCGGGCCTGGCGGACGAGGCCGACTGTATACGGATTTAAGGTAGGCTCCGGCGTGCTCCCGGCCCCGCTTGGCGAGGCCGGCGGCTTGCGGGATTCAGGCAAGTTATGCCAACGCAAAATACGGCTTGACAAGCCTGCGCAAACTGCGTATAATATGGAACGGTCAACTTTGAGGTGGAACGATGAAGCTGGATATTACCCGAGGCATTCAGAAAAAGGGCGTTGAAGTGGCCTTTGATCTTCTCGAGCCCTGGGGCGAGGATCACTGGAACGGCGATACGATTGCGTATGTCCGTCCCGTTTCCTTTTCCGGCACCTACATGCTCGCCGATGAGACCGTGATCGTGCGCGGCACCGCCAGCGCGCGCATTGAGTCCCCCTGCGCCCGCTGCCTGAAGCCGGCGCTGACCGACGTGACCGCCGAGCTCGACGAAGCGTTCATTCGCGACAAGGGCGAGGAGCGGGAACCCGGGGACGACCAATACATGTATTCGGGTCATGTGCTGGAGCTGGATGAGGCCGTGCGCACCGCGCTGCTTCTGGAGCTGCCCTCGCGCATCCTCTGCAAGGAGGATTGCCGCGGGCTGTGTCCCCAGTGCGGCCAGGACCTGAACATCAACGAGTGTTCGTGCCAGAAGGATCTGACCCACAGAAATCCTTTTTCGGCATTAGCATCTTTGCTGAATGAGGATGAGGAGGTGTAAACAATGGCTCTTCCGAAGGGAAAAATCTCGAAGTCCCGCGGCCGTATGCGCCGTGCGAACTGGAAGCTGTCCGCGCCCGGCATCGTCAAGTGCCCGCGCTGCCAGCAGATGAAGCTCGCCCACCGTATCTGCAAGCACTGCGGCTACTACGATGGCAAGCAGGTCATCAACATGGAAGCCGAGACCGCTTCCGAGAAGTAAACACTTCGATTTCCCCCGGTCATGGATGTGGCCGGGGGTTTTCTATGCCCCAAAACGCACTTGACGCTGACCGTGTGCGGACATACAATAGAGCGGCTGATACTATTCTCAGATAAAAACGAGTTATAAGCGCGAAGCGAAGAAGGGTCAAGGGGCTAAGCCCCTTGCAGGGGCTGGGGCGGCGCCCCAGGCAGGTCTTGGGTCATTCTCCATGCGGGCACACAGACAGGGAGGGAAAAAACACATGGTCACGACGGCACTTCTGGTCATCATCTATCTTTCATTCATCAGCCTCGGCCTGCCGGACTCCGTGCTGGGCAGCGCGTGGCCGCTGATGAGCGGGAGCCTGGGCGCGCCGCTGTGGAGCGCAGGCATCGTGCAGATGACGATTTCCTTCTGCACGATCGTCTCGAGCCTGAACAGCGCGCGGCTGATCCGGCGCTTCGGCACGGGGAAGCTGACGGCGCTCTCCGTGCTGCTGACGGCGCTTTCGCTGCTGGGCTTTTCGTTTGCGAAGCACTACGCATTCCTGATCGTGCTGGGCATCCCGCTGGGGCTGGGCGCGGGCGCGGTCGACGCGGCGCTGAACAACTACGTCGCGCTGCACTGCCAGCCGCGGCACATGAGCTGGCTGCACTGCTTCTGGGGCGTCGGCACGATCATCGGCCCGATGATCCTCTCGGCCTGCCTGAATGCGGGCGCATCCTGGCGCGCGGGCTACTGGGTCATCGGATTGCTGCAGTGCCTGCTGTGCGCGGTGCTTCTGGCGACGCTGCCGCTGTGGAGGCGCGAGGAGGCGCGGGAGGAGGAGAAGGCGCGCGTGCTCTCCGTGCCGCAGGTGCTCGCGCTGCCGGGCGCGAAGGCGGGCATGCTGACGTTTCTGTGCTACTGCGCGGTGGAGTCGACGATGATCCTCTGGGCGCCGACGTTCATGGTCGAGGCGCGCGGCATCGCGGAGGATACGGCGGCGTCGTTCGGCGCGCTCTTCTGCATCGGCATCACGGTCGGGCGCGCGGCCTCCGGCTTCATGACGCTGCGCTTTACGCCCAAGCAGATGGTGCGTTTGGGGCAAGCCGTGAGCGCGGCGGGTTGCCTGATGCTCTTTGCGCCGGTGAATGCGGTGATGCTCGCGGGCGTCGTCGTCTGCGGGCTGGGCTGCGCGCCGGTGTACCCCAACATCATCCAGGACACGCCGGTCAACTACGGCGCGGAGAACTCGCAGGCGGCCATCGGCGTGCAGATGGCGGCGGCTTACGTCGGCTCGACGTTCGTGCCGACGCTCTTCGGCTGGCTCGCCAATGCGGCGGGCTACGGTGTGCTGCCGCTCTTCGCGCTGGCCGTGACGGGCGTGCAGGCGGCGATGTTCGCGATGCAGAAGCGGGCGGTGGAGAGATAAGAAAGAGCGGCTGGCGCTTGACACGCCAGCCGCGTTTTTTTCATGCCCTTACTGAGCATGTAAACCGAAATCATACAATCAGCAATCATGGGGCTGCTGCTCAAACCCGCTTGAGAGATTTTAGTCCGGGGAACTCGCATGGTCGCGCTACGGCGCTCCCTGCGATTCCCGACGCTTCGTCTGCCTCTTTCCGCCATTGGCGGCGGCAGACTTCGGTCCCCTCAAACTCCCTGCATCGCTTTGCGCTTATGATTTGTTTCTATCTGACCGGCATGATGCCGGTTGCATCACCGACAAAAGTATTGTAAATCCCGTTGCTTTGCAGCCGAGGCTGGAGCTTTACAGATGGATTTACAGAGTAAGTATAGGATTAGAGCACACAGATCTGGCAGGAGCGCATGGTCTCCAGCGCGGCCTCGTGCTTTTGCGGCGTGACGCCCGCGCAGAGCGAGGAATTCACAACGAGATCGGCCTCCGGCAGCGCGGCCTTGATCAGCAGCGCGTTGGAGACGACGCAGATGTCCGTGCACACGCCGCACAGCTCGATGGTCATGCCCGCGCCCTCGGGCGCGCCCTGCGAGCGCGCGAGCTGGGCGACATGGTGCGCCAGCTCAGTCGAGCCGAAGGTCGGCTTTTCAAAGGAGATCATGCCGCGCGCGGATTCGGCGGCGATGGCGGGCTCCAGCGCCCAGCCCTCCGTGCCCTGGATGCAGTGCGGCACGGGGAGAAGCCGGCCCTCGCGGGTGTCGGCGTAATCCTCGCTGTGGGTGTCGAGGGTGAAGATCACCTGCGTGCCCTCGGCGCGGGCCTCGCGGATGCGCGCGGCGACGGCGGGGACAATGGCGCGGGCCTCCGCGGTGCCAAGGGCGCCGGAGATGAAGTCGCGCTGCATGTCGACGACGATGAGCAGATCAGTCATAGGAAAATACTCCTTGTCATGCAAAATGGGGGCGGAAGGCATTCCGCGCGAAGGGTTCATTCGCGCCGGGAGGCGGCATTTCCTGCCTGCGCGCCCCTTGCGGCGGGGAAGAAAATATGCTATCCTATCCGGGACAAAAACGGAACGCGGGAATAAATTGACCCGCACGACGCGGAGGCGGACATGGACACATCGATTCTGGATATTCTCTCGCAGATCGCGCCCGACCTGATGGAGCAGATGGAGCTGCGCGCGCTGATTCTGGAGCGCGTCGCGGCGTTGGAGCCGATCGGCCGGCGCGCGCTGGCGGCGCGGCTCAACCTGACGGAGCGGGAGGTGCGCGCGGCGGCGGAGGCGCTCAAGGAGGCGGACTGCCTGACGCAGAGCGCGGCGGGCATGGAGCTGACCGCACAGGGGCAGCGGCTGGTCGACACGGCGCGCGCCGTCAGCCGCGGGCGGCGGACGCTGCAGTCGATGGAGCAGACGCTTGCGCGCAAGCTGGGCGCCGAGCGCGTGTGCATCGTCAGCGGGGACAGCGACCGCGACGCGAGCGTGCTGGGCGAGGTGGCGCGCGCGGCGGCGCGGCAGCTGCGCCCGCTTCTGCAGGATGCGCATGTGCTGGCCGTCTCCGGCGGACGGACGATGGCGATGACGGCGGAGGCGCTGACCGAGGCCGCGCCGATGGACATCACGGTCGTGCCTGCGCAGGGCGGCATGGGGACGGGCGTGCGCACGCAGGCGAACACGCAGGCGGAGCTGCTTGCGCGCAAGCTGGGCGGCTGCCACCGCCTGCTGCACCTGCCGGACGGGCTTGCGCCGGACGCGGCGGACAGGCTCATGCGCCTGCCGCAGGTGCGCGAGGTGCTCGAGCTGCTGCGCGGCGCGGATGTGCTGCTCTACGGCATCGGCCGGGCGCAGGACGTCGCCGCGCGCCGGGGCGTCGGCCCGGCGGAGCGCGAGGCGCTTTTGCGGGAGGGCGCGGTCGCCGAGGCGCTGGGCTTCTACTTCGGCGCGCAGGGGCGCGTCATCGGCGGCGGCCGCTCGCTGGCGCTGGACGCGCAGAGCCTGGGGCGCAGCAGCCGCGCGGCGGCGGTGGCGGCGGGCAGCTCCAAGGCCGAGGCGATTGCCGCGGTCTGCGCGCATCATCCGCACAGCCTGCTGGTGACCGACGAGGGCGCGGCCCAGCGCCTGATGGAGCTGCTGCGGGCCTGAACGTCCGCTTTTTTCGAGAAATCTTTGACAATTTGGATAAAAGATGCTACACTAGATATGATCGGCGGAGCTATGCCTTCGCCGCTGTCAACCTGCGGAAAAGCCCGGATTCCCGAGGCTTTCACGGGCGGCGCAGATCCCGATGCGCGCGCTTGAGGACATATCGGGATACGACTGTTATTGAAATGGAGGAGTTTCCCATGGCGAAGAAGACGGTTGAAGACATCAAAGTGACCGGCAAAAAGGTGCTCGTCCGCTGCGATTTCAACGTGCCGATGAAGGACGGCAAGATCACCAACGACAAGCGCATTGTCGCGGCGCTGCCGACCATCAAGAAGCTCATCGCGGATGGCGGCAAGGTCATCCTGTGCAGCCATCTGGGCAAGCCGAAGAACGGCCCGGAGGCGAAGTTCTCCCTCGCGCCGGTTGCCGAGCGCCTGAGCGAGTACCTGGGCAAGACCGTCGTGTTCGCGGATGACGACACCGTCGTCGGCGAGAACGCGAAGGCCGCTGTCGCCGCGATGAAGGACGGCGACGTCGTGCTGCTGCAGAACACCCGCTTCCGCAAGGAAGAGACCAAGAACATCGAGGATTTCTCTAAGGAGCTTGCTTCCCTGGCGGACTGCTATGTCGACGACGCGTTCGGCTCCTGCCATCGCGCGCACTGCTCCACCGAGGGCGTCACGAAGTTCCTCTCTCCCTGCGTGGCCGGCTATCTGATCGGCAAGGAGCTCGACATCATGGGCAAGGCGCTGGAGAACGCCGACCGTCCGTTCGTCGCCGTCCTGGGCGGCGCGAAGGTCGCGGACAAGCTCAGCGTCATCGAGAACCTGCTCGAGAAGGTCGACACCCTGATCATCGGCGGCGGCATGGCCTTCACCTTCCTCAAGGCGCAGGGCTACGGCGTGGGCAACTCCCTGCTCGACGAGACGAAGATCGACTACTGCAAGGACATGCTCGCCAAGGCCGAGGCCAAGGGCGTCAAGATCCTGCTGCCGGTCGACACCGTCTGCGTGAAGGCGTTCCCGAACCCGATCGACGCCGAGGTCGAGACCCTGGTCGTCGACGCCGACAAGATCCCGGACGGCATGGAGGGCTGCGACATCGGCCCGAAGACCGCTGCGCTCTACGCTGAGGCGGTCAAGAACGCGAAGACCGTCATCTGGAACGGCCCGATGGGCGTGTTCGAGAACCCGACCCTCGCCGCCGGCACGCTGGCCGTGGCGAAGGCGATGGCCGAGAGCGAGGCTGTCACCATCATCGGCGGCGGCGACTCCGCGGCGGCGGTCGAGCAGATGGGCCTGGGCGACAAGATGACCCACATCTCCACCGGCGGCGGCGCGTCCCTCGAGTATCTCGAGGGCAAGGTGCTGCCGGGCGTCGCGTGCCTGGACGAGAAATAAGGGCTGTTTCACAGCCCTTCGATGAAGGTCTGCTGCGCATTCCTTCATCGGGAGCATCATTTCTCGCGCGTCCTTCGGACACACTCCAAATGATATCGGAAGCAGACTGCGTCTGCTCCTCGAACCGGCAGAGCCGGTCCTGCGGATTGAACTTGAAGGGGCTGCGGCCCCTTCAAGCATCCCCCGGGTGTTTTCGTTACAGACAACAGCATAACAAAAGGAGAGATTTCCCATGCGCAAGCCGATCATTGCCGGCAACTGGAAGATGAACAAGACCCCCAGCGAGGCGAAGGCGCTCGTCTCCGCGCTCGTGCCGCTCGTCGCCGACGCGAAGTGCGACGTCGTCGTCTGCACGCCGGCCGTCGATTTTGCTGCGGTCAGCGAGGTCATCAAGGGCACGAACATCAAGCTCGGCGCGGAGAACATGCACTGGAAGGAATCCGGCGCGTTCACCGGCGAGCTGAGCGCCGCCATGCTGAAGGAGAGCGGCGTTGAATACGTCATCCTCGGCCACAGCGAGCGCCGCCAGTACTTCGGCGAGACCGACGCGACCGTCAACCTGCGCACGCTGGCGGCTGTCAAGGCCGGCCTCACCCCGATCATCTGCGTGGGCGAGAAGAAGGAGGAGCGCGAGGCGGGCTACACCAACGCGCTGGTCACCTATCAGACCCTGATCGCGCTCAGCGGCCTGACCGCCGAGGAGGTCGCCAAGGTCGTCATCGCCTATGAGCCGGTCTGGGCCATCGGCACGGGCCTCACCGCGACCGACGAGCAGGCCAACGAGACCATCGGCGTCATCCGCGAGGCCGTCCGCTCCGTCTACGGCGACGCGGCCGACGAGGTGCGCATCCAGTATGGCGGCTCGATGAACCCGAAGAACTGCAAGGGCCTGATGGCGCAGCCCGAGATCGACGGCGGCCTCATCGGCGGCGCGTCCCTCAAGGCGGAGGACTTCTCCAAGGTCGTGCATTTCGACGCGTAACCGGCGTGGTGCCGGAGGCGATTCCGGCGACATCGTGAACAGGATCCGGGCGGCGGGCGCGCCCCCGGGAAGTTGAGAAGGAGCATTTATGACCAAGAAACCCGTTCTTCTGTGTATCATGGACGGCTTCGGCTGGGTGCCGGAGACGACCTATGGCAACGCGATTTCCGCCGCGAAGAAGCCGAACCTCGACAAGCTCTTTGCCGAGTGCCCCTATACCACCATCGACGCCTCCGGCATGGCCGTCGGCCTGCCTGACGGCCAGATGGGCAACAGCGAGGTCGGTCACACCAACATCGGCGCGGGCCGCATCGTCTATCAGCAGCTGACGCTGATCACCAAGTCCATCCTCGACGGCACGATGAAGGAAAACGACGTGCTCGTGCGCAACATGAAGAAGGCCATCGACAGCGGCAAGGCCATCCACTTCATGGGCCTGCAGGGCACTGGCGGCGTCCACAGCCACATCGACCACCTCTTTGGCCTGCTCGACCTGGCCAAGCATCTGGGCGCGAAGGACGTCTACATCCACGCGATTATGGATGGCCGCGACACCGACCCGCACGACGGCAAGGGCTTCCTTGAGCGCGTGCAGGCCAAGCTCGACGAGCTGGGCATCGGCAAGATCGCGACCGTCACCGGCCGCTACTACGCGATGGACCGCGATTCCAACTGGGACCGCATCGAGAAGGCCTACGCGGCGTTTGTCTACGGCGAGGGCGAGCATGCCGAGAACGGCCTCGCGGCGATTGAGAAGAGCTATGCCGACGGCGTCACGGATGAGTTCGTCGTGCCGTGCGTCACCTGCGAGGGTGGCCGCGTCAGCGAGGGCGACACCGTCATCTTCCTCAACTTCCGCCCGGATCGCGCGCGCCAGATCACGCGCACCTTCGTCGACGACAATTTCAAGGGCTTTGAGCGCCGCTATGGCCGCTTCCCGGTGCAGTACGTCTGCATGGCGGAATACGACGCGACGATGCCCAACGTCGAGGTCGCCTATCCGCCGGTCGAGCTGACGAACGTGCTGGGCGAGTACCTCGCCAAGAACGGCAAGACGCAGCTGCGCATCGCGGAGACCGAGAAATACGCGCACGTCACGTTCTTCTTCAACGGCGGCGTCGAGGCCCCCTACGAGGGCGAGGATCGCAAGGTCATCCCGTCGCCGAAGGTCGCGACCTACGACCTCAAGCCGGAGATGAGCGCCTACGAGGTCGCGGACGAGTGCGCGGCGCGCATCCGCAGCGGCAAGTATGACGTCGTCATCCTGAACTTCGCCAACTGCGACATGGTCGGCCACACCGGCGTGTTCGACGCGGCTGTCAAGGCGGTCGAGGCCGTCGACGCCTGCGTGGGCAAGGTCTGGGAGGCCGCGCGCGAGATGGGCGGCTGCATGTTCCTGACCGCCGACCACGGCAACGCGGACAAGATGAAGAACGAGGATGGCTCCCCGTTCACCGCGCACACGACCAACCCCGTGCCCTTCCTCGCGGCGGGCGTGGGCGACGTGAAGCTGCGCGAGGGCGGCTGTCTGGCGGACATCGCGCCGACCATGCTGCCCTACATCGGACTGCCCGTGCCGAAGGAAATGACGGGCAAGAGCATCATCGAGGGATAAGCACAAGGTTTTTGCAGGCGGCCCGGTTGGGCCGCCTGTTTTTGCGCCTCTGCGGCTTGATGCAGCGCGAAGCGAAGCGGGGTCAAGGGGCTCAGCCCCTTGCGGGGTCCGGGGCGGTGCCCCGGGCGGGTTTCAGGGCGGCAGCCCTGATCATAAAAGGAAAACGTAGTTTCAGAGCAGGCTGCGAAGCAGCCTACGATTGAAACGGGTCTGCTTCGCAAAGCGTGAATTCAGAAATCAGCCCGCCTCCGCCCAATCGTGACATTTTTGTGAACCGGGAAAAATTGGGGAAGAATCGGCGCAGCCGCATCGTCTTTATGGCAGAGGATGCCCAAACGGGCCCTCGACAGGAACCAAAGGCTATAGACGACGGCGCGAAGCGCCAGAAGGAGGATACACGATGAAACAATGGATGGCGATGCTGCTGGCGGCGGCGATGCTGCTGACGATGACGGCCGGCGCGCTGGCAGACGGGGATGAAGCGGAGATCACCGCGCAGGGCAGCGCGCAGATCACGGCGGCGCCGGACGTCGTGAGCATCACGGCGAACGCCAGCGTGCAGGCGGCGACGGTCTCCGAGGCGCAGACGCAGATGAGCGTGATCATCGCGGCCGTGACGGACGGGCTCAAGGCGCTCGGCCTGAGCGAGGAGGACTTCGTCACGACGAATTACACCTATTATCCGGCCTACGATTACAGCACGGGCAACGGCGTCATCAACGGCTACCAGGCCAACCACACGCTGCGCATCACCTGCCGGGACACGAAGGCGCTCGACGCGGTGATCACGACGATCACCGAGAACGGCATGACCGAGATCTACGACGTCAGCTATGACGTCTCGACCCGCGCGCAGCTCTACCGCGACGCGCTCGCACTGGCTGTCGCGGCGGCGGAGGAAAAGGCCGCCAAGATGGCGGCGGCCGGCGGCCTGACGATCACCGGCATCGAGCAGATCACGGAAAACGAAAGCTATGACGCGGACTACGGCGCCTATCGCGAGGCGGACGCGCTCGCATCCAGCGGCGCGATCGACACGGGCATCCGCTCCGGCAGCGTGAGCGTCAGCGCAAACGTCACTGTGGTCTATGAGGCGACAAAATAACAGCAGAGGTTGGCGGACTGCCGGGCGGCATGAAGCGCAGCTCTTCGGGGATGCATGAAGGGGCCGCAGCCCCTTCATGTGAAATCCGCAGCGGCGACATGCGCGTCGCGAGGAGCAGACGCAGTCTGCTTCCGATATCATTTGGCGTGTGCCCGAAGGGCGCGCGAGAAATGATGTTTTTCGTTCCTCTCCCGCGGCAAGGATGCGAAGCAGACTTGCCGCGAAATTTCTCCCCCAAACGGGGGAGAAAAACTGTTTTTGGGGCAAACTCTCTTAAGTGGGCTTTTCGACGCGCCGCACGTCGCCGCCGACCTGCGAGAGCTTCTCCTCAATGTGGCAATAGCCGCGGTCGATGTGCCCGCCCTCGTCGTCGATGAGCGTCTCGCCCTCGGCGCACAGGCCCGCGAGAATCAGCGCCGCGCCCGCGCGAAGATCCGTCGCGCGCACCGGCGCGCCCGTCAGCTGGCGCGTGCCCTCGACGACGGCGACGCGGTTCTCTACGCGGATGTGCGCGCCCAGACGCGCGAGCTCCGCGGCATGCATGAAGCGGTTTTCAAAGATCGTCTCGAGGAATACGCTGGTGCCGGGCGTCTTGCAGGCGACCGCCATCATCGGCGCCTGCAGGTCCGTCGGAAAGCCGGGATACACCATGGTGCGGATTTCAAACGGCTGCTTGGCCCGGCCAAAGACCATCAGCCCGCCCGGCGTATCCTGTATATGTACGCCCGCCTCGCTGAGCTTGAAGAGCAGCGAGCGCAGGTGCTCCGCCCGCGCGCCGCGCAGCAGCAGCTCGCCGCCCGTGATCGCGCAGGCGCAGGCCATCGTGCCCGCCTCGATGCGGTCGGCGATGGGCTGCCAGGAGGTGCCGTGCAGCGAGGCGACGCCCTCGACCGTGACCGTCGAGGTGCCCGCCCCGGCGATCTTCGCGCCCATCGACCCCAGAAACGCCGCCAGATCGACGATTTCCGGCTCCTTGGCGGCGTTCTCGATGCGCGTCGTGCCCTCGGCCAGCGTCGCGGCCATCATGAGGTTTTCCGTCGCGCCGACAGACGGCATGTCGAGGTAGATGACCGCGCCGCGCAGCCGGCCCGTCAGCGTTACGCCGCCGTGGTCGAAGACAACCTTCGCGCCCAGCGCGCTCATGCCCTTGATGTGCTGGTCGATGGGCCGCTGGCCGATCGCGCAGCCGCCCGGCAGCGGGATGCGCGCCTCGCCCAGCCGCGCCAGCAGCGGCCCCAGCACGAGCACCGACGCGCGCATCTTGCGCACGTCCTCCTCGTCCTGCGGGCTGTGCAGCGCGCCTGCCGTCAGGATCAGCGCGCCGCGCTCCCAGCTGACGCGGCAGCCGCAGGCCGCAAGCAGCGAGCAGAGCGTCGTCACGTCGGTCAGGCCGGGAGGCTGCAGGATGCGCACGTCCCCGTCCGTCAGCAGCGCGCCGCACATGATGGGCAGCACCGCGTTCTTGGACGTGCTGATCGGTATCTCTCCCCGCAGGGGCGGGCTTTCGCGTACCGCATAGTGCGCCATGAGGATCCCTCCGTTTTGAAGAATGGCGGCGGCAGCAGGTACCCGCCTGCTGGCAGATTATGCCGCAGCGCGCGATTGTGTCCGCGCCGCCGCACGAGGATTTTCCCCCGGCGCAGCGGCGAACATGCCGCGAGGGAAATGCGGGCGCGGACTGAATTCCCGATTTCCGCTGGAAAAGCCGGCGCGGCGGCGGCTCAAAATAACGACCGTGCTCAAGCAGAGACTGCCAGATGGCAATTTTTCGTTGCATTTGAACGCCGGATGGTGTATTGTAGAAGGGATTTGACCGGCGTGCCGCCGGGAACGCCGCGAAGGAACGCGCGCGCTTCCCCGCGCGGCGGCCGCACAGGCCCCGCCCCGGGGCCTTCACAGGGATTTAAAGCAAAGGAGAACGGGCGATGAGCGAGTTTGTGAACATCCCTCAGATTTACGGCAGCTATGTGTTCGGCGAGAAGGAAATGCGCGCGCGCCTTTCCAGGGACGTCTACAAGAGCCTGAAGCGCAGCATGATGACGGGCGAGGAGCTGGAGCCCGTCGTCGCGGACGCGACGGCCTGCGCCATGAAGGAATGGGCCATCGAGCAGGGCGCGACGCATTTTACGCATTGGTTTCAGCCGCTGACCGGCACCACCGCCGAGAAGCATGACTCCTTCATCAGCCCGCAGGGCGACGGCAGCGTCATCATGGAGCTGCGCGGCAAGGAGCTCATCCGCGGCGAGCCGGACGCCTCCTCCTTCCCCTCCGGAGGTATCCGCGCGACGTTCGAGGCGCGCGGCTACACCGTCTGGGACATCACCAGCCCCGCTTTCCTCTACGACAACGGCGAGACGAAGACGCTCTGCATCCCCACGGCCTTCTGCTCCTACACGGGCGAGGCGCTGGACAAGAAGACGCCGCTGCTGCGCTCGATGGAGGCCATCAGCAAGCAGGCCGTGCGCATCTGCCGCCTCTTCGGCGACAACGAGACGACGAAGGTCATCTCCTCCGTCGGCGCGGAGCAGGAATACTTTATCGTCGACCGCGCAACCTACTTGAAGCGCAAGGACCTCATCTTCACCGGGCGCACGCTCTTTGGCGCGATGCCGCCCAAGGGTCAGGAGATGGAGGATCACTACTTCGGCGCGATCAAGGAGCGCGTGAGCAACTACATGCGCGACCTGGATGTGGAGCTGTGGAAGCTGGGCATCCCGGCCAAGACGGAGCACAACGAGGTCGCGCCCGGGCAGCACGAGCTCGCGCCCATCTACGGCACTACGAACGTCGCCACGGACGAGAACATGCTCGTCATGAACGTCATGAAGAAGGTTGCCCTGCGCCACGGGCTGGTATGCCTGCTGCACGAAAAACCCTTTGCGGGCGTCAACGGCAGCGGCAAGCACAACAACTGGTCGCTGGGCACGGACACGGGCCGCAACCTGCTCAGCCCGGGCAAGGAGCCGCAGAAGAATCTCTGCTTCCTGCTGATGCTCGCGGCCGTGATGAAGGCGGTCGACGAGCACGCGGGTCTGCTGCGCATGAGCGCGTCGAACCCCGGCAACGACCATCGCCTCGGCGCGAACGAGGCGCCGCCCGCGATCATCTCGATGTTCCTGGGCGAGCAGCTGACCGCTGTCGTCGAGCACATCATCGCCGGGAGCGAGGACAGCGTGCCCTCGATGTCGATCATGAAGGTCGGCGTGTCGACGCTCCCGCTGATCCGCCGCGACGCGACCGACCGCAACCGCACCTCGCCGTTTGCCTTCACGGGCAACAAGTTCGAGTTCCGCATGGTGCCCGCCTCCGGCTGCATCGCCGACGCGAACACCGTGCTCAACACGATCGTCGCGGACGCGCTTTGCGGCTTTGCCGACGAGCTCGAGCAGGCGCAGGACTTTGACGCCGCGCTGCGCGCCCTCATCCGCCGGGAGATGACCGCGCATCAGCGCATCATCTTCAACGGCAACGGCTACACGGACGAATGGGTCGCCGAGGCGGCGCGCCGCGGCCTGCCCAACATCCGCAGCATGGTCGAGGCGATTCCTGAGCTGGTCGAGCCGGACGCGATTGCGCTCTTTGAGCGCCATGGCGTCTACACCGAGAAGGAGCTGCGCGCCCGCGCGGATGTCTCCTACGAGCTTTACAGCAAGACGATCAACATCGAGGCGCTGACGATGATCGACATGGCGGGCAAGGACATCATCCCCGCCGTCATCCGCTACACGACCCAGCTGGCGGCCTCCGTCGCGGCGGTCGAGACGGCGGGCGGCGACGCCTCCGTGCAAAAGGAGCTGCTCACGCGCGTGACCGTCCTGCTCAAGCAGGCGAGCAGCGCGCTTGCCGAGCTGCGCGTGTGCCAGCAGAAGGGCGCGGCGATGAGCGGCGCGGCCCAGGCGCATTACGAGCACGACAAGGTCTGCCAGGCGATGGAGGTGCTGCGCGCGCCGGTCGATCATCTGGAGATGATCTGCGACAGCGCGATCTGGCCGATGCCGGTCTATGGGGATTTGTTGTTCAATGTGTAAGATGGAGAGAGGCGGAAGGAGCCTTGAATACGCGCTGGCGGTTGCCGTGCTTGTGCTCTCGTTTGCGGTTTCCCTGGGCATGTTTGCGGCGTTTGGCGCGCACAATCTGGATGCGGACATGTCCAGCGAAATGCTGCTGGCCCGCCTGCAGAATGAGGAGGGCACGCTGCTGAGCCGGTCGTGGTATTATTCCACGGAGCTGCGGGTGGTCAGCCCGGTTCCGCTGTTTCAGCTGGGGCTGCTGCTCTTTCCGGAGGACTGGCAGGCGGCGCGCACCGTGGCGACGGGGATCATGCTCGCGGGAATCGTCGCGTCGTTTCTGTATTTTGCCCGCAAGGCGCGCATGGGCGCCTCCGGCGTGCTGATGGCGGCGATTCTGACGATGCCGTTTTCGCAGGTCTATGCGTATGTCGGCTTTCAGAACGGCGGCTATTCGGTCTATCTGATGCTGGTGTTCGTGCTGCTGGGGCTCGTGCTGGGGATGGAGGAATCGAGGCGGCGGATCGCGCGGCTGGCCGTGATCGCGCTGCTGAGCCTCTGGGGCGGTATGGGCGGCATCCGGATGATGCTGTTTCTGGCGCTGCCGCTGGCGGGCGCCTGCGCGTTGGAGCTGTTTGACGCGCTGAGGCGGGAGGAACGGATCGCGCAGGCGCTGCGCAGCGGGCTGTCCCCGAGGCTGAGCGCGGCGGCGGTGATTTTCGCGGCGACGGCGGCGGGCTATGTGTTCAATGAGAAGGTGCTGACCCGGCTGTTTGATTATGACCATTACAGCGGGATCGCGCTGAGCATGCCGTCGTCGGACGTGGTCTTCGCGCAGCTGACGGGCATTGCGGAGTTTTTCGGCTGCCGCGCGTCGAGCCGGCTCTTTTCCGCGCGCGGCGTCGCAAGCCTGCTGGGGTTTGCGATGATGGGGCTGTGCGCGCTGGCGCTCTGGGTGCTGCTGCGCAGGCGCCGGGAGGGCAGGCTGAGCGCGGAAAACGGCATGCTGCTGGTTTTCACGGTCTTTTCCGTGGCGCTGGGCATGATGGTCAACGTGCTGACGGGCAACTACTTCGTGCGCTATTATCTGCCCGGCCTGCTGATGCTGGTGGTCATGCTGCTGCTCGCGTGGCAGGGCACGGCATGCAAAAACCGCATGCTGCGCGCCGCCGTGCCGCTGGCGATTGCGGCGGTCTTCGCGCTGGAGGCGGGAATCTGCCTGAGACAGGACCAGCGGATGGGCGAGGCGCCCTATGAGAAGGCGGCCGGCTGGCTCCTCCAGAACGGCTATACGCAGGGCTTTGCGACCTTCTGGAACGCGGCGACGCTGACGGAGGCCACCAACGGCGCGATCACTGTGTACACGATGCCGGACCCGTATTGGCAGGACGATTACAAGTCGCTGACGATGCTTCGCTTCCTCCAGGAGAAGGCGAACGTGGAAAGGGCAGAAAGCGGCGCTCTGGAGGGCGAGGTCTTTGTGCTGCTGACGGACGAGGAGCTGGCACAGGGCGTGCCCTATGCGGATGACGGACGGCTGGCCTGCCGGACGGAGGCGGGCAGTATCTATCTCTATGAGGATGACGAGGCGCTGCGCTCCGCGGCAAACGCGAAACAATAATCCGAAAAGGAGACAAAAACGATGTGCGGAATTGTGGGCTATGTCGGCGTTCGCCAGGCGGCGCCGATCCTGCTTGAGGGGCTGAGCAAGCTCGAATACAGAGGATACGACTCGGCGGGCATCGCCGTGCGGGACGAAAACAGCGAGCATGTGGAGGTCGTCAAGGCGAAGGGACGGCTGCGCAACCTGATGCAGATGACCGATTCCGGCAACGCCGTGCGCGGCTGCTGCGGCATCGGCCACACGCGCTGGGCGACGCACGGAGAGCCCAGCGCCGTCAACGCGCATCCGCACTATTCGAAGGAAAAGCGCGTCGTCGTCGTGCATAACGGCATCATCGAGAATTATCAGGACATCAAGGACATGCTCAGGCGCAAGGGCTACGCCTTCAGGACGCAGACGGACACCGAGGCCGCCGCGCTGCTGCTGGACAGCTATTACACGGAGCCGGGCAGGAGCAGCCTCTCCCCGCGGGAGCGCGCGCTTGGCGCCATCCGCGACATGATGATCCGCGTGCGCGGCAGCTATGCGCTGGGCATCCTCTTCGGCGACCAGCCGGGGGTGATCTACGCCGCGCGCAAGGACAGCCCGCTGATCCTGGGCTGCTGCGAGGGCGAAATGGAGGGGCACATGATCGCCTCCGACGTGCCCGCCGTGCTGCAATACACGAGAAAGGTCGTCTACATCGACAACCTCGAAATCGCCTGCCTGACGCGTGAGGAGATGCACGTCTACAACATCGACTGCGAGGAGATCGAAAAGCCCGTCGCGGAGATCCGCTGGGATGCCGCCGCCGCCGAGAAGGACGGCTACGAGCATTTCATGATGAAGGAGATTCACGAGCAGCCGCGCGCCGTGCGCGACACGCTCTCCCCGCGCATCAAGGAGGCGGAGGACGGCACGCGCAGCATCGACCTGAGCGAGACGAGCCTCACGGACGACGACCTGCGCGCCGTCTCGCGCATCCTGCTCATCGGCTGCGGCTCGGCCTACCACGTCGGCATGGCGGAGCGCTATGTGATCGAGAAGCTTTCCCGCGTGCCCTGCGAGGTCGAGCTGGCCAGCGAATTCCGCTACCGCGACCCGATTCTCGCGGAAAACTGCCTCGCCGTCATCGTCAGCCAGAGCGGCGAGACGGCCGACAGCCTCGCGGCGCTGCGCCTGTGCAAAGAGCGCGGCGTGCGCACGCTGGCGGTCGTCAACGTCGTCGGCTCCTCGATCGCGCGCGAGGCCGACGCGGTCATGTACACCTGGGCGGGGCCGGAGATCTCCGTGGCGACGACGAAGGCCTATTCGACCCAGCTCGCGGCGCTGTATCTGCTGGCCGTAAAGCTCGCCGCCGTGCGCGGGAGCATCGACGCGGCGCGGGAGCAGGCGCTCATCGGCGAGCTGCTCGCGCTGCCGGAGAAGATCGAGCGCATCCTCGGGGACAAGGAGCGGCTGCAATGGTTCGCCAACAAGATGGCCGCGAGCAAGGACGTCTTCTTCATCGGCCGCGGGCTCGACTACGCCATCAGCCTGGAGGGCAGCCTCAAGCTCAAGGAGATCAGCTACATCCACTCGGAGGCCTACGCCGCCGGCGAGCTCAAGCATGGCACGATCAGCCTCGTCGAGGAGGGCGTGATGGTCGTGGGTGTGGCGACGCAGCCGGAGCTGTTTGAAAAGGTCGTCTCCAACCTGGTCGAGGTGCGCAGCCGCGGCGCGTATCTCTTCGGCCTGACGACCTACGGACAGTACGCTATCGAGGATACGGTCAACTTTACCGTCTACGTGCCGCGCACGGATCCGCTGTTTGCGACGTCGCTGGCGGTCGTGCCGCTGCAGCTGCTGGCCTACTACATCAGCTGCGCGAAGGGCCTGGACGTCGACAAGCCGAGGAACCTCGCCAAGAGCGTGACGGTGGAATAAGGCGGCACGAGGGAAAAACAAGGAGAAGCCTATGAAGAAGAGAGAGGCGATTGCCCGCGCGCTGCCCTGGCTCGTTTTGGCGGCGGCTTATGCGCTGTCCGTGGCGTTTATCGCGCGCTGCGGCATGCACAACCTCAACGCGGACGACGCGAGCGAGATGGTGCTCGCCTCGCTGCTCAACCGCGAGGGCGCGCTGCTCTCCCGGAACTGGCTGTATTCCTCCGAGCTGCGCCTGCTCAGCCCCGTGCCGCTATATCAGCTGGGGTTGCTGCTGTTTCCCGGCTCCTGGCATGCGGCGCGGACGTTTGCCATCGCGATCGTGATGCTGCTCATCGCGGCGGCGATGCTCTACGCGCTTGGCGGGCTGGGGCTGCGCCGCTGCGCGCCCTGGCTGACGGCCGTCTTCATGCTGCCCTTCAGCCAGCCCTATGCCTATATCATCCTGTATGAGTGCTATTACTCGATGCACTTCGTGCTGACGCTCGTGATGCTGGGCCTTCTGTGCAGAGTGTCGCGCGTGGGGCTGCGCAGGGGGAAGGGCAGCACGGCGCTGCTCGTCCTCCTCGGCCTGCTCGGCGGGCTGAACGGCGTGCGGATGCTGACGAGCTTTATCGTCCCCGCAGCGGCGGCGGGCGCGCTGCTGGCTGCGGGCGAGATGAGGCGCCGTGCGCGCTGCCGCGAGGCCGTGCATACGCAGGCTGTGCGCCTGGGCGCCGCCGGAGTGCTGACGGCGCTGGCCGCCGGGGCCGGATATCTGGCCAACATGAAGGGGCTCAGCCGGGTCTATCAGTATGCCACCTATGGGGACATGGTCTTCACGGAATTCCGGCTCGACGATTTCTGGCATCAGTTCGACGGCATTGTGCAGTCGTTCGGGTATCGCGCGAACGCGCCGTTCTTTTCGCCGCAGGGCGTGGCCTGCCTCGTCGCTCTGGCGCTGACGGTCGCTGTCGCGCTCTCGTGCGTGGTTCTGGCGCGCAGCTTTGGCGATCTGCCGGCGGAGCACAGGCTGCTGCTGCTGACCGCCGTGCTGGCGATTGCGCTGGGCATGGTGCTCAACGTGCTGCTGAGCCAGTACATGACGCGCTATTTCTTTATCGGCATCCTGCTGCTGATTCTGGTGCTCGCGGCGGCGCTGGAGCGCGGGCTTTGCGTCAACAGCACGCTGCGCAGGGGCGCCTGGGCGCTTCTGGCCGGCTGCTTCCTGTTCCAGACGACCTGCGCCATGCGCTATGATTACACGCAGGGCGAGGTCAACTACGAGATGGCGGCGGACTGGCTGCTTGAAAACGGCTACACGCAGGGCTATGCGACCTTCTGGAACGCCAATCTGCTGACGGAGGCGAGCGACGGGCAGATCGAGATGTGGGTGCTCAGCGACAGGGGCGAGGCGGAATGGACGAGCATGAAGCTGCATACGATGCTGCAGGAGGCGTCGCATTTGACGCGGGATCCGCAGGGCCGGGTCTTCCTGCTGGTCGACGAGATCGAAAACCAGGCGGATGCGCCGCTGCTTGACGAAGGGCATCTCGTCGGCGAGCTGGTCGGCTGGAGCTATTACGTCTACGGCTACGAGAGCGTGGACGAGATGCGCGCGCTCATCGGCGGGGGGCAATAAAACGGGATCGGAGCGGGATGACCCGCTCCGATTCTTTCGTTGTATTTTCAGGACGCTCGTGCTACAATAAGCAAAATGGGTGCTTATGGCTGACGATAGATGCCATTTTTCCCATCCCGCCCGAAACGGTTGATCATTCAGGACGGGAATGATATAATAGACAAGATGCGGCTGTGCGGGCAGGGACTTCGCCGGGCCCGCGCCGCGGTTTGGAGGACTGAAATGGGTTTTTTAAGCAAGCTGTTCGACCCGGCTGCCGGGGAGATCAAGCGCCTGGGGAAGATCGTCGATCAAATCGATTCCTTCGAAGAGGCGCATAAGAAGCTGAGCGACGCCGAGCTGCGCGCGAAGACGGACGAATTCCGCGAGCGCCTCAAAAACGGCGAGACGCTCGACGACCTGCTGCCGGAGGCCTATTCCGTCGTGCGCGAGGCGACCTGCCGCGTGACCGGCAAGCGCCAGTTCCGCGTGCAGATGATGGGCGGCATCGTGCTCCATCAGGGGCGCATCGCCGAGATGAAGACCGGCGAGGGAAAGACGCTCACGGCGACCATGCCGGCCTACCTCAACGCGCTCAGCGGCGAGGGCGTGCACGTCGTCACGGTCAACGACTACCTGGCCAAATTCCAGGGCGAGGACATCGGGCGCATCTTCCGCTTCCTGGGCATGAGCGTGGGCGTCATCGTGCATGACCTCAACCAGGAGGAGCGCAAGGCGGCCTACGCCTGCGACGTCACCTACGGCACCAACAACGAGATGGGCTTTGACTACCTGCGCGACAACATGGTCATCTATCAGAAGAACATGGTGCAGCGCGGCCATCACTTCGCCATCGTGGACGAGGTCGACTCCATCCTCATCGACGAGGCGCGCACGCCGCTGATCATCTCCGGCGCGGGCGACAAGTCGACCGACATGTATGAAAAGGCGGACCGCTTTGTCTGCACGCTTCAGGAGGGCGAGGAGCCCGAGGAGGAGCGCTGGGAGGAGAATCCCCTCTCCGAGGAGGAGAAGGCCGCCATGCGCAAGGACTACGTCAAGGACGAGAAGAAGAAGACCTGCAACCTCTCCGAGGCGGGCGTGCGCAAGGCGGAGAAGTGGTTCGGCGTGGAGAACCTCGCCGACATCGCCAACAGCGAGCTCATGCACTACATCAACGCCGCACTCAAGGCGCATGCGCTGATGAAGCGCGACGTCGACTACGTCGTGCAGAACGATCAGGTCGTCATCGTCGACGAATTCACCGGCCGCCTGATGGTCGGCCGGCGCTACAGCGACGGCTTGCACCAGGCTATCGAGGCGAAGGAGCACGTCAAGGTCGAGCGCGAGAGCAAGACGCTGGCGACGGTCACCTTCCAGAACTACTTCCGCATGTACAAGAAGCTCTCGGGCATGACCGGTACGGCCAAGACCGAGGAGGAGGAATTCAAGGGCATTTACAGCCTCGACGTCGTGCAGATCCCGACGAACCGTCCGATGATCCGCAAGGACATGAACGACCTCGTCTACAGGACCGTCAAGGGCAAGTTCAGCCAGGTGGTCAACGAGATCGAGCGGCGGCATCAGACCGGCCAGCCGATCCTCGTGGGCACGGTCAGCGTCGAAGTCAGCGAGCTGCTCTCCAAGCTCCTCACCATGCGCGGCATCCAGCACGAGGTGCTCAACGCGAAATACCACGAGAAGGAAGCGGAGATCGTCGCGCAGGCCGGCCACTACGGCGCCGTGACTATCGCCACGAACATGGCGGGCCGCGGCACGGACATCCTGCTGGGCGGCAACCCGGAATACCTCGCGCGCCGCGCGATGCGCCAGAAGGGCTATGACGACGCGACCATCGAGGAGGCCACGGGCTTCAACGAGAACGTCTCCGAGGAGGTACTGAAGGCGCGCCAGGTCTACGGCGAGCTCTACGCGGGCTTCAAGCAGCAGACCGATGCCGAGCACGACCGCGTCGTCGCCGTCGGCGGACTGCACATCATCGGCACCGAGCGCCACGAGTCCCGCCGCATCGACAACCAGCTGCGCGGCCGCGCCGGCCGCCAGGGCGACCCCGGCTCCTCGCAGTTCTTCATCTCCATGCAGGACGACCTCATGCGCCTGTTCGGCAGCGACAAGGTCAGCGGCCTGATCGAGAAGATGGGCGTCGCGGAGGATGAGCCGATCGAGGCGAAGATGCTCACCGGGCAGATCGAGAACGCGCAAAAGCGCATCGAGGGCCGCAACTACGAGATCCGCAAGAACGTGCTGCAATATGACGACGTCATGAACGAGCAGCGCAAGGAGATCTACGAGCAGCGCCGCCAGGTGCTCGAGGGCCGCGACATGCACGAGACCATCGTCAAGATGGCGGACAAGCTGATCGAGGCGGCTGTGGGCAGCTACTGCGGCAACGGCGAGGACTACATCGACTGGGATATGGCGGGGCTGACCGCGTATCTGGAGCGCCTGTGCATCCGCGTGGGCTTCTTCGCGGCGCACGAGGAGGCGTTCAAGACGATCCCCAAGGACGGCCTCATCGCCGCCCTCAAGCAGGAGGCGCGCGACTTCTACGCCGTGCGCGAGGCCGAATTTGACAAGATTCACCTCGATACCCGGGAGCTTGAGCGCGTCGTGCTGCTCTCCTGCGTCGACCGGCGCTGGATGGATCACATCGACGCGATGGATCAGCTGCGAGACGGCATTGGCCTGCGCGCCTACGGCAGCCGCAACCCCGTGACGGAATACCAGATCGAGGGCTACGACATGTTCGACGAGATGGTCCATCTCATCCGCGAGGACACCGTGCGGCGGATGTATCAGGCGCGCATCAACGTGCAGCAGGAGCGCAGGCAGGTTGCCGAGGTGAAGGAGACGAACCTCGAGCAGGCCAAGGCGGCGGGCGGCCCGGCGGGCACGAAGAAGGTGGCCAAGAAGGTCGGCCGCAACGATCCCTGCCCCTGCGGCAGCGGCAAAAAGTACAAGAACTGCTGCGGCAAGAATGAATAATGCTCTTTCAGCCGCCGCGAAGCGAAGAAGGGGTCTGAGGGACGAAATCCCTCAGGCAGGGTTTGGGGCGGCAGCCCCAAGATCATCCCATCATCAACCCCGGGGAGGTTTTCCCCGTTTCATCAACGACCAGTATAAAAGGATGTGAATCAACGTGATCGAACTGGACCTGTACAGCCAGCAGCTGGCGCAAATCCGCGAGAGCATTGTTGAGGCAGGTGAGTCACTTTAACGTCGCCGGCCTGAAGGAGCAGCTCCTTGAGCTGCACGAGACGATGAACGAGCCGGATTTCTGGAATGACCTCAAGCGCTCAACCGAGGTTAGCCGGAAGGTTCGCCTCGCCGAGAACAAGCTGGAGCATTACAACAAGCTGATCTCGCGGGCGGACGACGTGGAAGCGACGCTGGAGCTTGCCGAGGAGATGGAGGATCAGGACCTCCTGACCGAGGCGGGCGAGGAAATCAAAAAGCTGCAGGGCGACCTGCAGGAGCTCAAGCTCGAGAGCCTGCTGCGCGGCGACTACGACAGCAACAACTGCTATCTTTCGCTGCACGCGGGCGCGGGCGGAACCGAGGCGCAGGACTGGACGCTCATGCTCTACCGCATGTACACGCGCTACTGCGAGCGCCACGGCTTCACCGTCAAGCTGATCGATATGCTCGACGGCGACGAGGCGGGCCTCAAGTCCGTGACCTTTGAGGTCGACGGCGACAACGCCTACGGCTTCCTGCGCAGCGAGAAGGGCGTTCACCGCCTCGTGCGCATCAGCCCGTTTGACGCGAACGCCCGCCGCCAGACGTCGTTCTCCTCGCTGGATGTCTCCCCGATCATCGAGGACGACGACGGCGAAATCGAGATCGACATGAAGGACGTGCGCGTGGATACCTACCACGCCAGCGGCGCGGGCGGACAGAACGTCAACAAGACGAGCTCGGCCGTGCGCATGACGCACTTCCCGACCGGCATCGTCGTCTCCAGCCAGACCAGCCGCGACCAGGTGCACAACCGCGAGAACTGTATCCGCATGCTGCGCGCCAAGCTGCTGGAGCTGCGCGAGCGCGAGCGCGAGGAGAAGATGGCCGACATCAAGGGCGAGATGAAGAAGATCGAATGGGGCAGCCAGATCCGCTCCTACGTCTTCCATCCCTACTCGATGGTCAAGGACCACCGCACGGGCTACGAGACGAGCAACGTCAGCGCCGTCATGGACGGCGAGCTCGACGGCTTCATCACGGCCTATCTGCAGATGCAATAAGGAACGCTCCGGCGCTGTTGCCGCGGCCCGATCGCTTTCGGGCCGCGCGGCGGCCCGGGGCCTTTCGGCGTTGAAGGGGGGAGCGGCATGAGCCGTTTGAAGGGAATCACCGGCCTGCTCGCGGCGCTGACGGTCGTGCTCGCGGCGGCGGGCGCGCTCTGCGGCGCCGTGTCGGGGCTGTCGCGCGACGCGTCGCTCTACGGGGCGCGCTCGCGTGAAACCGTCCGGGAGACGATGGGCCTGTCCTCACAGGAGGAGATCACCACGGCAATCGGCCTTGACGCGCAGGCGCAGGAGGCGCTGGCGCAGCAGATCGCGGAGGGCATGGGCCGGGCGGAGGCCGACTTTGCGCTTGAGTCCCTGAACGCGCGCGAGCAGGCGCATCTGCGCGACGTGCGCGACCTGATGCTGCGGCTTAAAAGCGCATCGAAGGTCTGCTTTTCGCTGGCCGCCGCGCTGGCGGTCGTCATCGCCTGGACGGGCGCGAGGCTCACAAAGCGCAGGAAAACGCTGCTGCTGGGCGTGGCCGCGGGTCTGGGCGCGCTGCTCGCCGGTGGGCTGCTGCTCGCCGCGTTTTTGCGCGGGCAGGGCTTTGCGCGGCTGTTTACCGGCGCGCATGAGCTGCTGTTTTCAAACGACCTCTGGCTGATGAATCCTGAAACGGACGTGCTCATCCGTATGATGCCCCAGGCGCTCTTTGAGCGCGCGGCGGCGGATGCGGCGCTGGGCGCGCTGCGGCTGTTTGCGGCGGTCGGCGCGCTGCTGATCGCGATTGAAGGTCTGGTGGGCGGCATGATCCGCCGCCACCTCGCGGAGGAAGACAAAGCATGAAATACGAACAGAGCGCCAGAGAGCAGACACAGCGCCTGCAGGCCGCGGGCCATGCGACGATCCTGGCGATTGAATCGAGCTGCGACGAGACGGCGGCCGCCGTCGTGCGTGACGGGCGCGAGGTGCTCTCCTCGGTGATCTCCTCGCAGATCCCGCTGCACGCGATGTACGGCGGCGTCGTGCCGGAAATCGCCTCGCGCAAGCACGTGGAGAGCGTCGACCCCGTTGTCGAGGAGGCGCTCAAGAAGGCGGGCATGACGCTTGCGCAGATCGACGCCGTCGCCGTGACCTATGGCCCGGGGCTGGTCGGCGCGCTGCTCATCGGGGTGTCGGCGGCCAAGGCGCTGGCCTACGCGGCGGACAAGCCGCTCATCCCCGTCAACCATATCGAGGGGCACGTCAGCGCGAACTACGTCGCCCATCCGGAGCTCACGCCGCCGTTTGTCTGCCTGGTCGCCTCAGGCGGGCATTCGCACATCGTGCGCGTCGAGGATTACGGCGTTTATACGCTGCTGGGCCAGACGATGGACGACGCGGCGGGCGAGGCGTTTGACAAGGCGGCGCGCGTGCTCGGCCTGCCCTATCCCGGCGGGCCGCTGCTGGACAAGCTCAGCCGCGAGGGCAATCCCCACGCGCTGAGGCTGCCGCACGTGCAGACCCCGGGCCGCTACGACTACAGCTTTTCCGGGCTCAAGACGGCGCTGATCAACGCCGTCCACAAGCTGCGCCAGAGCGGGCAGGAGGTGCCCGCCGCCGACATCGCGGCGAGCTTCCAATATGCCGCCGTCGAGCTGCTGAGCGACAAGGCCGTTCTCGCCGCGAAGGAGACGGGCGCAAAGGTCATGGCGCTGGCGGGCGGCGTGGCGAGCAACTCCGGATTGCGCAACACGATGAACGACAAGTGCCAGAAGGCGGGCATCCGCCTGATGATGCCGCCGCCCAAAACATCGCTGCCAACGTAAAATACCGCTGACTGCCCCGGGGTAATGGCCCTCTGAGGCGCAGCAAACTCCACCTGTACCGTGCCATCTGCCTGAGGCACCAGCACAGCCTCCGCTTCCCCGGCCCCGTAGCGAATCTTGACACCTGCCTCCATGGGCTCCCGCAGCTCAGGGATAGCAACCCAGTTCAGGCTTTCCACTACTATGCCCTTGCCAAAAACCTCCTGATTGTCACCTGCAATGACCTGATTGTGCGCCGCATCAAGCCCTACCACATACAAAGGCTTCTCTGCCGCAATCCCCAGCCCCTTGCGCTGGCCGATGG
>SFHU01000072.1 GCA_004555535.1 Clostridiales bacterium | reverse complement strand
TGCTCCGGCCTGTGATATCCACAGAAGGGTTTTCCCCTTCTGTGCATTTCGTTTTTTCTCCCCTCAACGCCCCCATTTGTCAAAGGAGGTGTCTCCCGTGTCCCAGCCTCAGCCTCAGACGAGCAAGCACATCTGCCTGTCCATCAGCGAGCTCGAGCGCCTCTGCCCCGTCGCCAAGGCGCTCTCCTCCCCCATGCGCGTCAAAATGATCTCGCTGCTCCACGTCCGCTCCATGAACGTCAACGAGCTCGCCGAAGCGCTCTCCCTGCCCGTCTCGACCACCGCGCTGAACGTGCGCCAGCTCGAGGAGGCCGGGCTCATCTTCTCGGAGATCCAGCCGGGCATCCGGGGCGCCATGAAGCTCTGCTCCCAGCGCGTCGAGTCCGTCAGCATGGTGCTGACGCCCGAGAGCCGGGAGGGTCTGGCCGCGCTGACGCTGCGCCTGCCCATCGGCAGCTACTGCGCCGCGGAGGGCATCACGCCGGAATGCGGCATCGTCTCCGAGCACGCCTGGATCGGCGAAAGCAACTCCCCGCGCACGTTCTATCACCCCGACCGCTTCAGGGCGCAGATGCTCTGGTTCCACTCCGGCGAGCTCGAATACCGCTTCTCCCTGGGCGAGATCGATCCCGCGCAGGTTGAGTGGATCGAGTTCTCGATGGAGCTCAGCTCCAACGCGCCGATGTACCGGGAGAGCTACCCGAGCGACATTTCCGTCTCGGTCAACGGCCATCCGCTGGGCACGTGGGTCAGCCCCGGGGATTTCGGCGGTCGCCGCGGCCGGCTCAATCCCTCCTGGTGGAGCGACACCGCCTCGCAGTTCGGCCTGCTCAAGACCTGGCGCGTCGACCGCACCGGCTGCCGGCTCGACGGCGAGCCCCTCTCCGATGTGCGCATCGACGATCTGCAGCTCGCCGGGCGGGATTACATCTCCTTGCGCCTGGGCGTGCTGCCCGGCGCGGAGCACGTCGGCGGGCTGAACCTCTTCGGCGAGAAGTTCGGCGACTGTGCGCAGGGCATCGTCATGCGCGTGGGCTGCGCCGAGTAACCCTTGCGCCTTTAACAAGTGAACAGCCCCCGCTGCTTCTTTCGCCGCGGGGGCTGTTCGTTTTTTTGGAAAAGACGGATTATTTCGCGGCGTTCGTGCCCGCGATGCGGCCATAGACCATGCAATCCGCGATGGCGTTGCCGCCGAGACGGTTGCCCGCATGGATGCCGCCGGTGACCTCGCCCGCAGCATACAGGCCCGGGATCACGTCGCCGGTCTCGCTGATCGCTTCCGCGTTCGTGTTGATCCTGACGCCGCCCATCGTGTGATGCACGGACGGCTTCTCGATCACAGCATAGTACGGCGCGGTCTGGATCTTCGTGCCGAAGACGCCCTTGCCGAAGTCCGCGTCAACGCCCGCGTCCACATAGGCGTTGTACGCCTCGACAGACGCAGTCAGGTTCTCGGCCGGGCAGCCGATAAGCGCCGCAAGCTCCTCGAGGGTGTCCGCCTTGTACATGATGCCCTTTTCAACCATGGCGTCGACATCCTCCTGCGTTGCCTTGTTCTGGAGGGTGGGAATCATGTCCTGATCGGCGATGTGGTAGAAGATGCCGCCGGTCTGGCTGAGCGCGGCGAAGGCCAGCGTATCGCGCTCGGCATACTCGTTGACGAAGCGGTTGCCCTCCTGGTTGACGAACATGTAGTACTGGGAGGGGACGAGCAGGCCGTCGGCGAGCTGGCCGGTGATCGCGCTGGCGGTCGGCATCAGCTGGGTCAGGCCCATGTCCACGAGCGCGGCGCCCGCCTCGAGCGCCAGGGAGATGCCGTCGCCGGTGGCGCTGGCGACACAGGTCGTCTTGATGCCCTCCGGAATCGCCGGCCAATAGGTGTTGTACTCGCGGACCATCTCCTCGTTCGCGCCGAAGCCGCCGGTCGTCAGGATGACGGCGTCGGCATGGACGACCACCTCGGTGCCGTCGGTCATCGTCGCGGTGACGCCGCGGACGCTGCCGCCGTCCATGATCAGGTGCTCGGCGCGGGTCTCATACAGGAACTCGCCGCCGTGCGCGGTGACATAGTCGATGGAGCTGGTGAAGACGCCCTGCTTGGTCTCGAAGTTGTGACCGCGCAGCCACAGGGAGCCGACCGGGGAGGTGACGGTGTCGCTCAGGGCGATGCCGACGGTTTCGCCCAGCCAGTGATAGGTATCCAGGCTGTTTTGGCACATGGTGCTGATCAGGTCATAGCTGCCCTCGATCAGGTTGCCGTTGACGTCCGTGCGCTTGCCGCCCAGGTAGGTCTGGATGATGTGCCACTCGACGGAGTCAAAGGCCTTGCTGGTGTCGCCGGCGAGGTAGTCCGTGACCTGCTGCTTGAGCGTGGTCAGGGTGTCGGCAAAGGCGCCGAAGTCCGCCTCGTCATAGGCGAGCACGGCCTCGAGGGTGTTGACCTGGCCGTTGAGCGTGTCCATCGTGCCGAGCATCTCCGGATCGGCGGCGTTCATCGCCAGGCCGGAGGCGAGCGTGTTGCCGCCGGCAGCCGCCGTCTTCTCCAGCACGAGCACGGTCGCGCCGTTCTCCGCCGCCGCAGCAGCAGCCGCCATGCCGGCGCCGCCCGCGCCCACGACGACGACGTCAACCGTCTTTTCCACGGTCTCGCCGGCCTCGGCTTTGGCCACCTCGACAGCGCGCAGCGCATCCACGTCCGCGCCCGCCTGCGCGGCGGCGGCGGCAACGGCCTCGATGATGCCCTTGCTGGTCATGGTGCAGCCGCTGATGGTGTCAACGCCAAGGGACTGGCTGGAGAGGATCGCCTCGGGGATACGGGCGATCGCCGGATCGGAGATGCCGGCCGTCTCGGAATGGGACGTGATCTCGATGGCCGTGATTTCGGTCTCCGAGAAGGTGACCTCAACGGCGATGTCGCCATTGTTGCCGGCTGCGACGCCGGTGTAGGTGCCTGCGGTGTAGTCCGCGCTGGCTGCCGTCATGCAGAGCATGCACAGCGTCACGCAGAGGGCCAGGGTGAGCAGCTTTTTCATGTGTGTCCTCCTTTTCCTTCGGGAACTTCTCCCAACGTAGGTCAAGGATACACCCTACAAGGCTTGTAAAGTCAATAGTTTGATACTTCACAAACAGAAGAAATGTTAAGCCGGCATCACGCCGGCTCAACGGGCACAAAGACGCGGTGATACCGGCAGGTTTCGCCATGGTCGCGGCAGTTGCCGATCGTCATGCCCCACGCGTCGCCGGAAATGGTCAGGCCGTGCTCCTCGCAGTATGCCGCAGCGCCGCGCAGATGGCGGCAGCTGATGTGCTCCTGCCCTCTGGAGAAGACGACCGTGGTGATACAGCGCTGCGCAGGAATGTGGCGTTCTCCTTCAACCGGAGGAATCTGCAGCTGTCTGCGCGCATCGATCTCGACGCCGTAGCCGAAGCGAATATCCTCCGAGCCCGCCAGAATTCCCTCGCGCGGGAAGGCGGGGGAGATGAACACCACAGGCGTGCGCTCCAGCCAGGCCATCAACTCGTCGGAGACGATGGCCTCGTTCATCTGGCTGTTGTACCGGGTATCCACGCGCACGATCTCCGGGGACAGCACCTCCTCCAGGCGCCCGAGATGATCGGGCAGACGCGTCCACTCCTCCGTCAGCATGCGGTTGGCGCGCTCCAGCTCGGTCAGCCAGCGGATTTCGTTGCGGCTGCGCTCCAGGGCCTGCTGCAGCAGCGTGCCGACCTCGTCATATTCCGCGGTGTCAATCAGCCGGTCGATTTCCGCCAGGGAGAAGCCCATGTTGCGAAAGCGCCGGATGCCCTGCAGCTTGTCGATCTGCCGGTAGTCAAAGAACCGGTAGCCGTTTTCGCTGCGCTCCGGCTCGATCAGCCCCAGGCGCTCGTAATGGCGCAGCAGCTCGCTGGAGATGCCCAGAAACCGGGAGGTTTTGCTGATGTTGTATTTGCTCATGGTGTCCTCCGAAGCATTGGAATGGGAATAGAGCAGTCGGCGAAGCCCTGTCCCCCTGAGCGGCCATCGGGGCATGCGCGTCCACGGCGCGCTATCGTCCTGCGCAAAGGCGCCCGCCGTTTTCGCGTCAGCCGAAGATCAGCGTACCGAAGTCCTCCCGGCGGTGATAATCCGGCACGCTGCTGCCAAGCGGCGACCAGGCGAGATAATGCGGGGTCTGCGTCTGATCGCCACATTTATAGAAGTTGCCCGCCGCCTCTCCGGTCAGCGCAAAGCCCGGGACATACAGCCGCACGAACGACGCCGGGATCGAAAACTCGATGCCCCAGCCCCGCTCCGTTTCAAACGGCTTCGGGGCAAACAGCGCCTGCGCGTCCCGCACAATCTGCCGCACGCGCGTGGGCCGGCCCGCGCCGAAGCCCAGATACAGCGTCCCCAACGGATTCCATTCGAAGTTGAAATACCGCGCGTCTGCCGGGTCCGGCGCGAAGAAGAACTCCAGGCAGCTGTCGTTGCAGACCTGATCAAGCAGCCCCGTCAGCGTCGCGCGCACGGGCGACTCCTCCGCCTCCATGCGCACATGCAGCCGCTCCCCGTCGTGGCAGGCCTGCGCCCTCGCCGCGACCGCGCAGGGCGTCAGCCAGGGCTGATGGCAAAGCGTCACGGCGGGCACGGCCGCCCAGTCGGGCGCGTTCTGCCGGATGATCGTATACGAAGCCATCGTCTTTTTCCTCCGTTCTTTCCGGTACTCGGGCCGGGTTTTGTCTGATTCCTTCTTTGCGAAAGAAACCCGTCTCAATCGTAGGCTGCTTCGCAGCCTGCTCTGAGACTGCATTCTGGATCGCTTCGCGATGGGAACGTCGGGGCTGCCGCCCCAAACCCTGCCTGAGGGATTTCATCCCTCAGACTCCCTTCTTCGCTTCGCGCTTATGAAAGCAATTTGGGCGTGGATTCAGCGTCAAAAGCGCGTCCGGCGCCTGAGCGCCGGACGCAGGAGAATATTACTTGCCGGCCACCGCATTCGCGGCCGCCACGCGGCCATAGTAGACCGCGGAGCCGATCGCCATGCCGCAGCACGGGTATTCCGCGTCAAACAGGCCGGTGAAGGCAACCTCGCCCGCCGCGTAGAGGCCCGGGATCGGCGCGTCGTTCACGTCAAGCACATGCGCATCCGTGTCGATCTGCAGACCGCCGAAGGTCACGGAGCTGCCCGGCGTCATGCGGAAGGCGTAGAGCATGTCGCCCTCCACGGGGATCATGTACTCCGCGGGCTTGCCGAAGTCCTCGTCCTCGCCCTTGGCGCAGAGCTCGTTGTAGCGCGCGACCGTCGCGCTGAGCGCCCCGGCGTCGACGCCGATGAGCGCCGCCAGCTCCTCGATGGTCGCCGCATGCGGCACCTTCTCCAGCGTCACGCCCCACTGGAGCATCGGATACGGCTCCACGCAGACGCCGTCCTTGACGGCCGTGATGTAGAAGCCCCAGGTGCTGTCCGCGTCCGCGAGCGCCTGCGCCACGTGGGACTGATACGACCACTCGTTCACGACGCGCTCGCCGTCCTCGGAGACGATCAGGCCGGATTCCTCGTTGATGCCGCAGTAGCAATCATAGCTCACGTAGACCAGCTGCAGGCCCGGCGCGTCGAAGTTCTTCGCGCCCACGGCCACAGCCATCGTGAGGCCATCGCCGACATTGCCCATCGGCACGCCGGAGTAGATGTTCGTCGGCAGGAAGTCGTTGTACTTGGCGAGCATCTCCTCGTTGTGCGCGTAGCCGCCCGTCGCCAGGATGACCGCCTTCGCGTTCACGGTCACGGCGCTGCCGTCGGCCTTCTCGGCCTTGACACCCACGACAGCTCCGCTCTCGTCGGTGATCAGCTCGTTGGCGCGGCAGTTGAAGATGACCTTGCCGCCGCCCTGCTCATACAGGTTGGTCAGCGGCACGGTGAACTGGCCGCCGTGGCCGCTGGTCTGGCCACCGCCGCCCTGCACGTTGTGCACGCGCCACGGCGTCAGCGAGCTGTGGATCGGCTCCACGTCCTGCATCTGCACGCCGCGGTCGACCAGCCACTGGATGTTCTCCGCCGAGGCCTCGCAGAACGTGCGCACGAGCGCCTCGTCCATGATGCCGTCGCGGTCAAAGCTCTTGAGGTAGTCGTACATCATCTCGGGCGTGTCGGTGAAGCCCTGCGCCTCCTGCAAGGGCGTGCCCGCGCCGAGGATCTTGCCGCCGCTGCGCGCGGTGGAGCCGCCCGTCACGCCCGCCTTCTCGATCAGCAGGACGTTCGCGCCGGCCTCCAGCGCCGTCTGCGCCGCGGAAAGGCCCGCCGCGCCAGCGCCGACGACGACCACATCGACGTCATAGGTCTCATCCGCCGCCTCGGGCTTCTCCACGGGGACCGCCTTGAGGGCCTCCGCGTCGCCGCCCGCCTCGGTCACGCAGGCCGCAACCGCCTGCTTGATCGCCGCGCTGGTGACGGTCGCGCCAGCCACGGCGTCCACCGCCAGCGACTGGCTGCTGACGATCGCGTCCGGCAGCGTCTCGATCGGCGCGGTACTCACGCCGTAGCCCAGGCCGTAGGTTTCCTTGTGGTCGGTGACCTTGACCTCGACGATGCTCGTCTCGTCAAACGTGACCTCGACGGTCACATCGCCGTTGTTGCCCCGGGCCGAGGCGGTATAGGTGCCCGCGGTGTAGCCGCCTGCGGCGGCCGCCTCCACGCCCATCGCCTCATCGAGGCACTTCTGAATCGCGGTCTTCGCCGCGTCCGAGGAGACCGTCGCGCCGGAGACGCCGTCCACCTGCGCGCTCTGCGCTGCGAGGACGGCCTCGCTGATCGGCTGCGCGACCTCGGTCCCCAGGCCGGCGGTCTCGCCGGAGGCATCGATCTCCACGCCGGTGATCGCGCTCTCGCTGACCGTCACCGTCACCTTGACGGCGCTGAGCATGCCCTGCGCCTCCGCCGCGTAGGTGCCCGGCGTATAGGCCGCCTCGGCCCCGCCCAGGGCCGGCAGCGCCAGCGCGAGCACGAGCAGCGCCAGAATCGCTTTCTTCATATTTCTTTCCTCCTTCTCCGCATGCTGTATGCGGATCCTTTGGTCTGATTGTACCAGAATCACGCGGGTCATTCAAGACATAGTGGACAAACAGCAGACAAAAACCGCGGAGTCAGTCGCCTGGCTCCGCGGTTGGTATGTTGTTGCAGGGAAGGAGGCTCCGTTACTCGACGATCGCGCCCTTGTTCGCGCTGGAGACCAGCTTGGCGTAGCGCGCGAGGTAGCCCTTGGTGACGTTCGGCGGCGGGCAGACCCACTTGGCCTTGCGCTCGGCGAGCACCTCGTCGCTGACCTTGAGCTCGAGCTTACCGGCCGGGATATCGATGGAGATGATGTCGCCCTCCTCGACCAGGCCGATCATGCCGCCGGAAGCGGCTTCGGGCGAGACGTGGCCGATGGCCGCGCCGCGCGTCGCGCCGGAGAAGCGGCCATCCGTGATGAGCGCGACCTCCTTGTCAAGGCCCATGCCGCAGATGGCGCTGGTCGGGCTGAGCATTTCGCGCATGCCCGGGCCGCCCTTCGGACCCTCATAGCGGATGACGACGACGTCGCCCGGCTTGATCTGGCTGGCATAGATGGCCGCAATCGCCTCGTCCTCGCTGTTGAAGACGCGGGCCGGGCCCTCGTGCACGAGCATTTCCGCGGCCACGGCGCTGCGCTTGACGACGCCGCCGTCCGGCGCGAGGTTGCCGCGCAGGATCATCAGGCCGCCGGTCGGGGAATACGGCTTGTCGAACGGGCGGATGACCTCCGGGTTGCGGTTCTTCGCCTGGGCGATCTCCTCGCCGAGCGTGAGGCCGGAGACGGTCATGGCGCTCTCGTCGAGCAGGCCGCGACCCTTGAGCTCGGAGAGCACGCCCATGACGCCGCCCGCGAGGTTCAGGTCGATGACGTGGTGATGACCCGCCGGGGCGAGGTGGCAGAGGTTGGGCACCTTCGCGCTCGTCTCGTTGACCCAGTCGAGGTTGAAGTCGACGCCCGCCTCGTGCGCGATGGCCGGCAGGTGCAGCACGGTGTTGGTGGAGCAGCCCAGCGCCATATCCAGGCAGAGCGCGTTGTGGAAGGCCGCCTCGGTCATGATCTTGTCGGGGGTCAGGCCCTCCTCGACCATCTTCACCACGCGCATGCCGGTCTTCTTGGCCAGACGGATGCGCGCAGCATCGACGGCAGCGATCGTGCCGTTGCCCGGCAGCGCCATGCCGATGACCTCGGTGATGCAGTTCATCGAGTTCGCGGTGAACATGCCGGAGCAGGAGCCGCAGCCCGGGCAGGCGGAGGACTCGACCTCATTGAGGCCCGCGTCGTCGATCTTACCGGCCTTGTAGGCGCCGACCGCCTCGAACACGGAGTTGAGGTCGAGGTCGCGCGCCTGTCCCGGCAGCTTGCCGGGCAGCATCGGGCCACCGGAGATCACCATCGCCGGGAGGTTCAGGCGGCGCGCCGCCATCAGCATGCCGGGGACGATCTTGTCGCAGTTGGGGATGAAGACCATGCCGTCAAAGCCGTGCGCCAGCGCCATGGACTCGCAGCTGTCCGCGATCAGCTCGCGGGAGGCGAGGGAATACTTCATGCCGATATGGCCCATCGCGATGCCGTCGCAGACGCCGATCGCCGGGAACTCGACCGGCACGCCGCCGGCCAGACGGATGCCGTCCTTGACCGCCTGCGCGATGTTTTTGAGGTGATTGTGACCCGGCACGCACTCGCTCTGCGCGGAGACGACGCCGATCAGCGGACACTTGAGCTCCTCGTCAGTCAGGCCGAGCGCCTTCCAGAGGGAGCGGTGCGGCGCCTTCTCAGGGCCGGTTTTGACGCGATCCGAAACAGCCATCTTACAGTTCCTCCACTTTCGTGCCCCAGCTCATCTTGCTGCGCAGGTCCTTGCCGACTTCCTCCAGCTGGCTGCCCGCCTCGATGCGGCGCTTGGCCAGGAAGTGGACGCAGCCGGTCTGGTTCTCCAGCAGCCAGTTGCGGGCGAAGGTGCCATCCTGAATCTCGCCGAGGACCTTCTTCATTTCCTTCTTCGTCTCGTCGGTGATCAGGCGCTTGCCGATCTCGTAATCGCCGTACTCGGCGGTGTTGGAGATGGAGTAGCGCATGCCGGCAAAGCCGTGGGAGAAGATCAGGTCGACGATCAGCTTCATCTCGTGGATGCACTCGAAGTAGGCGTTCTCCGGCTGGTAGCCCGCCTCGACCAGCGTGTCAAAGCCGGCCTTCATCAGGGCGGTCACGCCGCCGCAGAGGACGCACTGCTCGCCGAACAGGTCGGTCTCGGTCTCCTCGCGGAAGGTGGTCTTGAGGATGCCGGCGCGCGCGCCGCCGATGCCCGCCGCGTAGGCCAGCGCATAGTCCTGCGCCTTGCCAGAGGCATCCTGATAGACGGCGATGAGGTCCGGAACGCCCTTGCCCTCGAGATACTGGCTGCGGACGGTGTGGCCCGGGCCCTTCGGGGCGATCATGACGACGTCGACGTCCTTCGGGGGCTTGATGCAGCCGAAGTGGATGTTGAAGCCGTGCGCAAAGGCGAGGATCATGCCCGGGCGCAGGTACGGCGCGATATCCTTCTCATACATCGCGGCCTGCTTCTCGTCGTTGATGAGGATCATGATCATGTCGGCGACCTTGGCGGCGTCGGCGGTGGTCATGACGGTCAGGCCGGCGGCCTCCGCCTTCGCCCAGCTCTTGCTGCCCTCGTAAAGCGCGACCACGACGTCGCAGCCGGAGTCCTTGAGGTTGAGCGCGTGCGCATGGCCCTGCGAGCCATAGCCGACGATGGCGATCTTCTTGCCATTCAGGTATTCGAGGTTGCAGTCCTGCGCGTAAAACATCTGTGCCATGGGTGTATTCCTCCTAATCCATCTCTGCGTCCAGGGACGCCGGGTGTTCTTTATCTGATCGGGATTGCCCGGTCAAAGCATGGTGTGTCGTATCCTGCCGGGGATCAGTCGAAGATATCGGAATTCATCACATCGTCGCCGCGCTCGAGCGCGACCACGCCCGTGCGCACGAGCTCGGTGATGCCGTAGTCCTCCAGCAGGCTGAGAATCGCGGCGACCTTGTCGTTGTCGCCGGTAATCTGAAGGATCATCGAGGACTTGGTGACGTCGAGCACCTTCGCCTTGAAGATGTCGACCAGCCGCATGAGCCCCTCGCGCTCGGCCACGCCCGCCTTCACCTTCACCAGCAGCAGCTGGCGCTCGACGGCGTTGCGGCTGTGCATGACCTGCACCTTCTGCACGCAGATCAGCTTGTAGAGCTGCTGAACGAGCTGCTCGATGTGCGCGTCGTCACCCAGGACGACGATCGTGATGCGCGAGACCTCGCGGTCCTGCGTCGGCCCGACGGCGAGGCTCTCGATGTTGAAGCCCCTGCGGGAGAAGAGACCGGAGACGCGGGAGAGCACGCCCGGCTCGTTGTCCACGAGGACGCCGACGGTGTAGCGCTTGAGTTGATCAGGCTTTATAAACATGCCGCACCTCCGTCAGTTCAGGCAGAACGAGTCGATCGGGGAGCCGGGGGCGACCATCGGCGCGACCATCTCGTCGATGTCGAGCATGCACTCGATGAGGCAGGGCCTGCCGGCGCGGTACGCCTGCTCGAACGCCTGCGTGAACGCCTCCATCGTCTCCACGCGCGTGCCCTCCAGGCCGTAGGCCTCGGCCAGCTTCATGAAGTCCGGGCCGCGGTCGAGCGTCGTCTGGCTGTAACGATGGCCGAAGAAGAGCGTCTGCCACTGGCGAACCATGCCCAGCGTGCCGTTGTTGAAGATGACGATGATCACCGGGATGCCGTAATAGGCGATGGTCGAAAGCTCGGTCAGGTTCATGCGGAAGGAGCCGTCGCCCGTGACCAGCGCGACCGGCCGGCCCTGCGGGTCGCTCGCCGCCGCGCCCATCGCCGCGCCCAGGCCGAAGCCCATCGTGCCCAGGCCGCCGCTGGAGATCAGCTGGCGCGGGCGCAGGAACGGGAAGTGCTGCGCCGTCCACATCTGATGCTGACCCACGTCCGTGGCGACCGTCATCTCCGGCGCGATCTTCGCCATCGCACCCAGGATCTTGCGCGGCTCAAACAGCTCGTCGCTCAGGTATTCCTCGATCATGCTGCGCGCCTGCTGCATCCACTGCGCGTGTTGCTTCTGCGCGACGCGGGAAAGCAGCAGCTCGAGCACGACGCGGGCATCGCCCGTGATGTGCAGCGTCGTGGAGACGTTCTTGTTGATCTCCGCGCGGTCGATGTCGATGTGCAGCACCTTCGCGTTGGGTGCGAACGCCGCCGCCTTGCCCAGCGCGCGGTCGGAGAAGCGCACGCCCACGGCGATGAGCAGGTCGCAGCACTGCATCGCGATGTTCGCCGCGTGCGTGCCGTGCATGCCCAGCATGCCCAGCATGCGCGGGTGGCTCGCCGGAACGGCGCCCAGGCCCATCAGCGTGGAGGCGACCGGCGCGTCCACGCGCTCCGCCAGCTCAAGCAGCTCCTTTTCCGCGCCGGAGAGGATGACGCCGCCGCCGCAGTAGATCAGCGGCCTGTGCGCCTCGGCGATCAGCTGCGCCGCGCGCTCCAGCCGCGGCTCCGCCTTGGTCTTGTAGCGCTCCAGCGCCTCGCCCTCGGGGCGCAGCTGCGCCATCGGATGCTTCATCGACAGCTTCGGAATCAGGGCCTCGCCGCTGGCGGGCTCGTACTCCGTCTCCGCGATCTGCACGTCCTTGGGGATGTCGATGAGCACAGGGCCGGGCCGGCCGCTCGATGCGATGTAGAACGCCTCGCGCAGCGTATCCGCCAGCCGCTCGACGCTGGTGACGAGGTAGTTGTGCTTGGTGACCGGCATCGTCATGCCGGAGATGTCCGCCTCCTGGAAGGAGTCCGTGCCCATCAGGCTCTGGGGCACATTGCCGGTGATGAAGACGACCGGCGAGGAATCCATGTAGGCGGTCGCGATCGGCGTGACCAGGTTCGTCGCGCCGGGGCCGCTGGTGGCGATGCACACGCCCGTCCTGCCGCTGGCGCGGGCATAGCCGTCCGCGGCGTGGCCGGCGTGCTGCTCATGCGCGGTCAGCACATGATGGATTCTGTCCTGACGCTTGTACAGCTCGTCGTAGATGGGCAGCACGGCGCCTCCGGGAAAGCCGAAGACCGTGCCGACCCCCTGCTCGATGAGGCACTCGATCAGGATTGCAGCTCCGTTGAGTTTCATCTTTTTTCTTCTCCTTTGATCATGAAACGCTGTTTGTTCCGGCGGCCTTAAAAAAACAGCCCTCCCCCTGCTTTAGGGCGAAAGGCTGTTTCGCGGTACCACCTAAATTCCGTGCCTGCGCACGCTCACCGGGCACGCGCTCTTGCATGCCCTCTCCCCGCTAACGGTGGGAATCCGGCGGGCCTACCCGCGCGCAAAAGCGCGTTTCAGCCCGCAGCTCCGAGGCGACAGCACCGCGCATCCCGCAGGAGCCTTCCACCGCCGCTCCCTCGCTTGGCGTTTCCACGCGGATTCTTCCTCTTCATCGCCGGATATGTGAACCTATCTTATCATGCAGGTTCGGGGATGTCAAGCGGTTTTCAGCGGTCATGAGCGCTTTTTCATCGAAAGATGAACAGAATTCACACTTCCATTTTTCTGGTTTTCTTTGCTTCATGCCCGCGCATCGCATCAATACGCCTTCGCGAAATAGATGACCTTGTGGGCCGGCTTGCCGCAGCAGACGCAGGTGTCGCCAATGGGCGTTTGGTCAAAGGGCATGCAGCGGGAGGTCGCGGCGAATTTCTCCTTGATCTCGTCCTCGCAGGCCTGCTCGCCGCACCACATCGCCTTGGCGTAGCCGCCGTCGACCTGACGGCCAAGCTCCTCCATGCTATGGACGTCGGCGGTGTGCGCGTCGCGGAACGCGCGCGCGATGTCCAGCAGGTTCTTCTGGATCGCGTCGAGCATGGAGAGGATCTCCGCCTCCAGGCCCTCCAGCGCGACCGGCGCCTTCTCAAACGTGTCGCGGCGCACGCTCATGACCTGGCCCTGCGCCAGATCGCGCGGGCCGACCTCCACGCGCACGGGCACGCCCTTGAGCTCCCACTCGTTGAACTTCCAGCCCGGGGTCACGTTGTCGCGGTCGTCGAGCTTGACGCGGATGCCCGCGGCCGTGAGCCTGTCGGCGACGGCCTTCGCGCCCTCGAGCACGCCCTCCTTGTGAGCCGCGACCGGCACGACGACGACCTGGATCGGGGCGATCTTCGGGGGCAGCTTGAGGCCGCGCTCGTCGCCGTGGGTCATGATGATCGCGCCGATGAGGCGGGTCGAGACGCCCCAGCTCGTCTCATGCGCGTACTTCTGCGTGCCGTCCTTGTCCAGATACTTGATCTCAAACGGCTCGGAGAAGTTCGTGCCGAAGTTGTGGCTCGTGCCGCTCTGCAGCGCCTTGCCGTCCTGCATCATCGCCTCGACGGAGTAGGTCGCGCGCGCGCCGGCGAATTTCTCCTTGTCGCTCTTCTGGCCGCAGTAGACCGGCACGGAGAGCACCTGCTCGCAAAAATCGCGGTAGATGTTGAGCATCTGCATCGTCTCCTCCTGCGCCTCCTCGGCGGTGGCGTGGACGGTGTGGCCCTCCTGCCAGAGGAATTCCGCGGTGCGCAGGAACGGACGGGTCGTCTTCTCCCAGCGCATGACGGAGCACCACTGGTTGTACTTGAGCGGCAGGTCGCGCCAGCTCTGCACCCACTTGGCGTACATCGTGCAGAAGATCGTCTCGCTCGTCGGGCGCACGGCCAGGCGCTCGGCCAGGGGCTCGGTGCCGCCCTGCGTGACCCAGGCGACCTCGGGCGCGAAGCCCTCGACGTGGTCGGCCTCTTTGAGCAGCAGGCTCTCCGGGATGAGCATCGGCATGGAGACGTTCTGATGCCCGGTGCGCTTGAACTGGGCATCGAGCTGCTGCTGAATCAGCTCCCAGATGCCGTAGCCGTAGGGCTTGATGGCCATGCAGCCGCGCACGGGGGTGTAATCCATCAGGTCGGCCAGGCGCACCACGTCGGTGTACCACTGGGAGAAATCCTCGTCTCTGGGGGTGATGTGCTGAACAAACTCCTGCTGACTCTTCTTGGCCATGTGAAATCCTCTTCCTCTCTCTTCGCGTTTGCTTTGTATTTTCTGCCTTGTCGCGGAGCGGGCAGCAAAAAAGCGCCCGCCCCATGCACTGGGACGAAGCGCTGCTTCGCGGTACCACCCGGCTTGGCGCGGCAGAGCGCGCCCACCTCAATGCCCGTAACGCGGGCGCACGGCGGCGTTCTTGGCGCCGCGGCTGATGGGGCCCGGAGCGCGAAGTGCCTTGCCGCGCGGCTTTCAGCCATGGCCGCGCTCTCTTTGTGGCAGGATCCCTTCCGCTTTCCCCGTCGTCGCCTGTATACCGGACATTATAAGCATTTTTCCCGGGGATGTCAAGGATGAATCGGCGCTACGCGCCCAGCAGCCCGGCCAGCGTGCGCGCGGCCAGCGCCTCGTCCTCGCCCTGCGCCAGGATCGTGAC
>SFHU01000171.1 GCA_004555535.1 Clostridiales bacterium | reverse complement strand
CTGCTGGCTTGATAGACAGTTTGATATCGACAATAGTCCGCTATTTCATCGACATGTTGTGAGCGCATGGGCATCGTGGTGCCCGCGTCTTCAGCTGAGGGTCGCGATCGACCGGTCCGGCACTGGAGGACGTGCGACCATGTTCAACGCCGGGCTCTTCCGTGCGCCGGTCTTCCCTCATGATTCGCTCTCAAGCCCGCCGAGCGCTAATCCGACGCGGGAGGCAGGCTTGCATACCCCACTGTCCAATGTCTGCGTTGTGTTAGACCACTTTGGATACTGGGACTTTTCCGGTTGATTTCCGATCTCAGCCGAACACATTGAGCTGATGGCTCGCTCCCGCAGTTAACCGAACGCCCCCGCGGCCCCTCTCGGGCCCCGGGGGCGCCATTTTCCCAGTTGAAGGAATGGTGGAGATGTGTTTCGATGGGTCCGGTGGCCATGCTCCGCCCGCCGCCCGGCACCTCTTCCCAGACTCAGCCGGACGGTCGGTCCGTCTATTCCGTTTTTCTCCTAGGCTAGGCCAGCGGGGCATCGCCCCTCTCTGCGCGCGCCCTCTCGATGAGCCCCGGCGTCAGGTCGAGATCGCCGAGCGGCACGTCCTCCACGCCGTAGGCGTCCAGCAGCGCCGCCGCGTCCTCCCCGAGCATCGCCCTGAAGGCGCGCGCGGGCGTCGCGAAGCCGAGCGCGCCGCGGGGCTCGGAGTTCACGTGCGACATGGCCAGCGCCAGGTCGGCCGGGGCGAGCCGGTCGAACCTGATTCCGGCGCCCTTGGGCAGCAGCTTCCTGATCTCGACGTGGTTGCGCTCGCAGGCGCCCTTCTGGTCGCTGCGCCTGGGGTCGCAGTAGAACAGCCTCGTCTCGCCCGGCCCCTCGCCGAGCAGCGCCGCGATCGCCGCCTCGTCGGAGAACTCGGCGCCGTTGTCGGTGAGGACGGCGCGGAACACGCGGCGCGTCCCGTCGGCGCCGAGGATGGCCCGGACGCCCTCCAGGGCGTCCGCGACGCACCCGGCGGTCTTCTCCTCCAGCGGCAGCGCGAGCTGGAGCCTGCTGGGGCGGTGCAGCAGCGTGAGCAGGCAGGCGGAGTCCTCCCGGGCCCCCTCGACGGTGTCCATCTCCCAGGCCGCGGCGCACGCGTCCTCCCCGAGGGCGAGGAACGCGGCATGCGACCTGCGGGCGGAGTGGCGGGTCGCCGCCCGGCCCGCGGCGCGCTTCCTCGGCCTGTAGCCGACCTTGCGCCTGAGCTCCATGTTGGTCATGCCGTCGTAGCCCGCCGAGACCCAGCGGTAGATGGTCGACGGCGACAGGTCCACCGGGCCGCCGTTGCGCGCCGCCATCTGCTCGGGCGACAGCCCCCGGCGCAGGCAGTCCCTTATCGCCTCCAGCCTGGCCGCCGCGGCGGGCTCGTCGGCGTCTATCCCGCGCCTGGACGAGACGAGGACCGAGTCGGCGCACAGCTGCGCGGCCCGGGCCTCGTAGAAGACGTGGGGGCGGCGCTTGCAGCCGATCGCGCGGTACCGGCCGCAGCCGTTGCAGCATCGCGGCCACGCCGCCAGGCGCGGGCAGGCCGCCGACAGGTCGGCGGAGGCGTCCACGCGCTCGCCGCGCCTGGCCTTCGGCGCCGTCACGAACCTGTGCGACGCCACCTCGGCGCTCACCGTCGAGGGCGACCTGCCCAGCTCCCTCGCGATCTCCCTGCACGACGCCCTGCGCTCCAGCATCCTCTGGACCGTGTCCCGCTCGTGCCTCGTGAGCCTTCCGTAGGCCCTCGGGACCGCCCTCGCGGAGCCGCTCTTCTTCTTTCCGGACATGCCGTCCTCCGATCTCCCGGGGCCGGCCGATCCGGCCCTCAGGGTATCGGGTTCCCACATTCATCCGCACATGTGCGGATGAATGTGGGAGGTGTTCGGATAAAGTCGATAATCAAGGCTGGGACTTTTCCTATAATCTTTCTTGCTTAAATAGCAGGCGAAAGCGAAGGAGCTCCTATGGTCACCAAGGATGATGCGTGTTGGATAATCGGCCTTTCCGCAGGTGCGGGCATTGGCGTATATCTTGATGGCGGCTGGGGCGTCGATGCGCTTGTCGGGCGTGAGACCAGGGCTCATAACGACATCGACCTGTTCGTTCAGCGCGGGGATTACCAAAGGTTCGTGGATCTAATTGCTGATGAGGGGTTTTCCGAGGTGGCTGCATCTTTCACCACCGAAGATCACACGGTGTGGCAAGACGAGGCGGGGCGCATCGTCGACCTGCATTGCTTCGATTTCGCCGAGAATGGCGATATTCTGTATCAGGGAGATCGTTTTCCCGGGGAGGTCTTTTCGGGGAGGGGGCGCATCGGCGAGGTGGAGGTGTCGTGCATCGACCCCGAAAGCCAGCTGGTGTTTCACTTGGGCTATCAGCATGACGAGCACGACGTCCACGATGTCATGCTCCTATGCCGTGAGTACGGTTTCGACGTTCCCGAAGAATATCGCTAGCTGTTGCTTTTTGCATCGGGGCACGACTTCAGCGCTTGCCGCAGATGCGCTGCGCCAGACCGCCCTGGACATCACGCCACGCCGTATATGGCCCTCCGCGCACGCGAGTCCCATTTCGCCTGCTTGATCCAGTACTCGTAGAACGGATAGGGGGTCACCTTGTACTGGCGCCAGGTCTTCTCGTACGTGCCGCGGGCCGCCTGCCTCACTATGAGCTCGGCGAGCTCGTCCGCGCTCCTGCGGACCTTGAAGCACCACGTCCACTTGAACCAGGCGAGGTAGTTCTCGAGGCGTCTCGTGGAGACGCCCCGGAACCTGCCGATGAAGTGCCTCATCTGGGAGTGGAGGCTGTTCACCCTGTTGATGGCGTGCTC
>SFHU01000071.1 GCA_004555535.1 Clostridiales bacterium | reverse complement strand
TGCGCCGCGTCCGGCTGGCCAGCAGGGCAGCTTTGCCCCGCGCGGCCAGCAGAGCGGTCCGCGTCCGACGGGCCAGCAGGGCAGCTTTGCCCCGCGCGGCCAGCAGAGCGGTCCGCGTCCGGCAGGCCAGCAGGGCAGCTTTGCCCCGCGCGGCCAGCAAGGTGGTCCGCGTCCGGCGGGCCAGCAGGGCAGCTTTGCCCCGCGCGGCCAGCAGAGCGGTCCGCGTCCGGCGGGCCAGCAGGGCAGCTTTGCCCCACGCGGCCAGCAGGGAGCCGCGCGTCCGGCGGGTGCGCGTCCGGCGGGCAACAGGGGCCCCAAGGGACCGGAGCTCATGCCCACGGTCGAAAAGGAGCGCGTCTCCAACTACGATCCCAACAAGAAGCTCCGCCAGCGTCAGCATGATCCGGAGCATCAGCCGGTCAAGAACCGCAAGCAGCTCGCGCGCGAGACGGGCTACGGCAACGGCATGGACGATGATGTCGTGCGCGGCCGCCGCAAGAAGGGCAAGCAGCCCTCCGCGCAGCAGATGATGGCGCCCATCAAGATCGAGACGGCGTACATGACCGCTGAGACGATCACTGTGCGCGACCTGACCGAGCGCATCGGCAAGCCAGCGGGCGAGATCATCAAGAAGCTGCTGCTGCTGGGCATCATGGCGACGATCAACCAGGAGCTCGACTTTGACACGGCCTCCCTGGTCGCCTCGGAGTTCGGCGTCACGCTCGAGATGAAGCTCGACAAGACGGCCGAGGACGCCCTCTCCGCCGAGAACGTCGAGGACAGCGAGGAGGATCTGGTCACGAGGCCGCCGGTCGTGACGATCATGGGCCACGTCGACCACGGCAAGACCTCTCTGCTCGACTACATCCGCAAGACCAAGGTGACGGCGGGCGAGGCCGGCGGCATCACCCAGCACATCGGCGCCTACACCGCCAGCGTCGACGGACGCCAGATCACCTTCCTGGATACGCCGGGCCATGAGGCCTTCACGGCGATGCGCGCTCGCGGCACGCAGGCGACCGACATCGCAATCCTGGTCGTCGCGGCGGACGACGGCGTCATGCCGCAGACCATCGAGTCCATCAACCACGCGAAGGCGGCGAAGTGCCCGATCATCGTGGCGATCAACAAGATCGACAAGGAGGGCGCGGATCCGGAGAGCGTCAAGCAGGAGCTCACGCGCTACGAGCTCGTCCCCGAGGAGTGGGGCGGCGACACGATCATGGTGCCCGTCTCCGCGCATACCGGCGAGGGCATCGACGACCTGCTGGAGAACGTGTTGCTGCTGGCGGACGTGCTCGAGCTCAGGGCGAACCCGAACCGCAAGGCGCGCGGCGTCATCATCGAGGCGAAGCTTGACCATGCGCGCGGCCCCGTCGCGACGGCGCTCGTGCAGAACGGCACGCTCCACGTCGGCGACATGGTCGTCGCGGGCAATGCCTATGGCCGCGTCCGCGCGATGATTTCCAGCCGCGGTGAGCGGCTCAAGAACGCGCTGCCCTCCACGCCGGTGGAGATCATCGGCTTCGGCGGCGTGCCGGAGGCGGGCGACGAGTTCATGGCTGTCGCCGACGAGAAGCTGGCCCGTCAGGTTGTCGAGGAGCGCGCCGCGAAGGCCCGCGCCTCCATGGTCAAGAACAGCTCGGCCTCCACGCTCGAGGATCTCTACAGCAAGCTCGAGGCCGGCGAGGTCAAGGATCTCAACGTCATCATCAAGGCCGACGTGCAGGGCTCCGTGGAGGCGGTCAAGCAGTCGCTTGAAAAGCTCTCCAACAGCGAGGTGCGCGTGCGCACGATCCACAGCGGCGTCGGCGCCATCACGGAAAACGACGTCATGCTCGCGGGCATCGACGGCGCGACGATTATCGGCTTCAACGTCCGTCCGGACGCGAAGGCCAGGGAGGCCGCGACGCGCGACGGCATCGACATCCGCTATTATCGCGTCATCTATCAGGCGATCGAGGACATGGAGAAGGCCATGAAGGGCTTGCTCGCGCCGGAGTACCGCGAGAATGTCCTGGGTCACGCCGAGGTGCGCAACGTCTTCAAGATCACGGGCGTCGGCATCGTCGCCGGCTCCTATGTCACCGACGGTCTGCTCCAACGCAACGCGCAGGTGCGCCTGCTGCGCGACAACGTGGTCGTCTACGAGGGCAAGCTCTCCTCCCTGCAGCGCTTCAAGGACGCGGTCAAGGAGGTCAAGGACGGCTACGAGTGCGGCGTCTGCCTGGAGAATTACACTGACATCAAGGAAGGCGACATCATCGAGTGCTTCGTGATGGAGGAGATCGAACGGTAATTCGGCTGTTCTGCCCGCAGGGCGGAGGGAATGGAGCGAAATAGCTTGGCATCACAGCAATTTGAGCGCACAGACCGCATCGCGTCGGAGATCATGCGGGAGGTGGAGCGGATCATCCGCGAGGATGTATCTGACCCCCGCACGGACTGCATGTTCTCCGTCACGCATGTGGATGTGACGCGCGACCTTCGCTATGCGAAGGTGTACATCAGCATCTATGAAGAGGAAAAGCGCGCGCCGATGATGAAGGCACTCAAGAGCGCGGCGGGCTTCATCCGCCATAATCTTGGCCAGCGCGTGCAGCTTCGCTATACGCCGGAGCTCCTCTTTGAGCTGGATACGACGATTGAGTACGGCGTGCATATCGCAAGCCTGATCAACGAGGTCAGAAGAACGGAAGGGAGTCAATCCGATGACGAGCGTGCATGAGGATTGGCTTTGCACGGCGCGCAAGGCGAAACGGTTGGCGCTCATCGCCCATGTATCCCCGGACGGGGATACGGTGGGGGCGACGCTGGCGCTTCGCCTTGCTTTTTTGTCGCTGGGCAAGGCCGTGGATGTGGTCTGCGACGGGGAGCCCCCGGCAAGCATGGACTTTCTGACGGGCTATGATGCCTTCCGGCGCCCGGAGCAGATCGCGGGCCCGTATGATACGGCCATCGCGGTCGATGTGAGCGACCGCTCCATGATGGGCAAGTCGCTCGCGGTCTTTGACAGCGCGCCGGTGCGCATGGTCATCGACCATCACGCGACGAATCCGGCCTATGGCGACGTCAACTTCATCCGCGGGGGCGAGTCGGCCTGCTGCCTGCTGGCCTTTGAGGCCATCGAGGCGCTGGGCGTGTCGATGACCCGGGAGATGGGCACCTGCCTGATGCTGGGCATGTCCACGGATACCGGGCATTTCCAGTATCCGGCGACATCGCCCGCGACGCTGGCGGCGGCGGCGAAGCTGCTCGCGCTGGGCGTCGACATCTCCTATATCACGCGCCGCGTCTACCGGACGCAGCCCCTTTGCCGCGTCAACCTGACGCGCATCGCCTACCAGAAGCTGCGCTTTGAGCTGGGCGGCCAGGTCGGCGTCATCGAGCTCAATCGCAAGGACTTTGAGGAGACGGGCTGCACGGTCGGCCAGGCGGACGGTCTGGTCAACAAGGCGCTCGAGGTGGAGGGCGTGCGCATGGCGGTGCTGGCCTCGGAGCGCGAGGACGGCATCAAGATGTCCCTGCGCGCCGTGGAGCCGGACACCGTGAACGACATCGCTGTGCAGTTCGGCGGCGGCGGCCACGCGCAGGCGGCCGGCTGCACGATCCAGGATACGCTCGAGGGCGCGACGAAGCGGGTGCTTTGCGCGATGGGCGAAAAGCTCCATCGTCTGGCGCAGGAAGAGGCGGAGAGGCGCGGATGAACGGGTTTCTTTGCGTGCTCAAGCCGCCGGGTATGACCTCGAGCGACGTCGTCGTGCGCGTGAGGCGCAAGCTCGGAGGCAGGGAGAAGGTTGGCCACGCGGGTACGCTTGACCCGGAGGCGAGCGGCGTGCTGCCCCTGATGATCGGCAAGGCCGCCCGGCTGTTTGACTACATGGTCGACAAGGAGAAGACCTATGTGGCCGAGCTCGTCCCGGGCTATTCGACCGACACCCAGGATGTGCACGGCCAAATCACCGCCGGAAGCGGAGAGGCGCTCACGCGGGAGGCGCTTGAGCGCGTGCTGCCGCGGTTTATCGGCGAAATCGGTCAGATTCCGCCGATGTTTTCCGCACTCAAGCGGGACGGGCAGAAGCTCTGCGATCTCGCCCGCCAGGGGATTGCGCTTGACGTAGAGCCGCGCCCGACGCAGGTGTATGCCATCGACGTGCTGCACGGGCAGGAGGGGCGCTTCCTGATCCGCGTGCGCTGCGGGCGAGGCACCTATATCCGGACGCTCTGCCATGACATCGGCGAGGCGGCCGGCTGTCATGCCTGCATGGGCATGCTGCTGCGGACGCAGACGGGCTCGTTCACGCTCGACGAGGCGCACACGATTGAGGAGATCGACGCGGCGGAGGATATGACCCCGCTGCTCACGGCGATGGACAGGCCTCTTGCCCATCTTCCCGCGCTGACGGTCGCGCCGGAGGCGGAGCGCTTTGTGCGCAACGGCAACGAGCTGCGCCGCCGCCAGTTCAGCGGCGAGGCTGCGCAGGGGGAGAGCGCGCGGGTGTATCTGAACGGCCGCTTTGCCGGAATCGGACGGATTCGCGGGGAAGGGCTGTGCTTTGACGCGATGCTGCTGGAATGACGGCGGCATGGCCGGCGGCGCATATCCGTTCCGCACCGGGCGATGCGGCCTAACCGAACCCATAGAATACTATCCTGATTGGGGATTGAACAGGAACCATGAAACTCTTGACACATGAGACGCAATGGCGCGGCGGGGAGACCGTCGTCGCCTTTGGCATGTTTGACGGCGTCCATGAAGGGCATGCGAAGCTCATGCGCACGGCCAATGAGCTGGCGGCGCTGCATGGGCTGACGAGCGTGGTCTACACGTTTTCCAGCCATCCGATGGCGACCTTTGCGCCGGAGAGCGTGCCGCCGCAGCTGTATACGCGCTCGGAGAAGATCCAGGCGATTGCCCGCATGGGCATCGATGTGGCCGTCCTGCGTCCGTTTGACAGGGCGTATGCCGCCTTGTCGCCGGAGGCGTTTGTGCGCTCGTTCTGCGAGGCGCTGCATCCGAGGTTTGTCGTGATCGGCTTCAACTATTCCTTTGGCTGCAAGGGCGCCGGCAAGGCGCAGGACATGATCCGCCTGGGCAGGGAATTCGGGTTTGAAACCCGCGTCGTCGACGAGGTGCAGCTGGACGGGGAGCCGGTTTCCTCCACGCGCACGCGCGCGGCAATTGCCGCGGGCGACATGGAGCTGGTCGCCCGCTTGCTGGGGAGGCCCTATACGCTCAGCGGTGTCGTTCAGCACGGCAAGCAGCTGGGCAGGAAGCTCGATTTTCCGACGGCCAATCTCGCGTTTCCCGTGGGCAAGGCCGTGCCGCCCAGCGGCGTCTACGCGGCGATGGCCTGCGTGAGGGGCCGCTGGTACAAGGCCGCTGTGAACATTGGCACGCATCCGACGGTACCGGACGGCGCGCCGACCATCGAGGCCAACCTGCTCGACGCGCAGGAGGGCGATTTTTACGGCTGCCACATGCGCCTGTGCCTCTGCCTGCGCCTGCGCGGGGAGCGGAAGTTTGAGTCCCTGCAGGCGCTGCGCGAGGAGGTCATGAGGAATCGCGAGCAGGTTCGCGATTACTTTGAACGGAACGCGCAGAACTGAGAAAAATCGGCAAAATCTTCGAAAAAAACTCAAAAAAGACGCGGGAGTTCTGTTTACAAAGCGGGGCTTCCGTGTTACAATATCATCTGGTCTGAACCGCGCGCGCAGTTGATCGCGTCTCCAAACGTTCATCTATGCCCGCGGCGATTGGCAAAAAATATTTGGAGGTCTTTATCATGGATAAGGCGACGAAGGAAGCTATCATCAAAGAGTATGCCCGTCATGAGGGCGACACCGGTTCCCCCGAGGTGCAGGTTGCGCTGCTGACCGCGCGCATCAATCACCTCAACGCCCACCTCAAGGATCACGCGAAGGATCATCACTCCCATCGTGGTCTGCTGCTGATGGTTGGTCAGCGCCGCAATATGCTCGAGTACCTCAAGCGGGTTGACATCGAGCGTTATCGCGCGCTTGTGGCGAAGCTGGGTCTGCGCAAGTAATCGGCGCGCCTCTTCAAGGCTTTGTTCAAGAGGGCTTTGTCCCAGATGACCGTCGTTTGGGAGACATGGTCGCCCAGACGACGGTTTTTTTCAGGCTTCGAGGGTTCGGGCCTGAGTGATGTGTGTTGCAGGCAGGATTTTGAAAGGAGATACCCCGATGGAAAAGGTGTATAGCACAGAGCTGGCTGGCCGCAAGCTGGTGCTGGAGTTTGGCAAATACTGCGGACAGGCGAATGGCTCCGTGATCGTCCGTCTCGGCGATACGGTGGTCATGGTCAATGTGACGGCCTCCGAAACCCCGCGCGAGGGACAGGATTTCTTCCCGCTGAGCGTCGATTTTGAGGAGAAGATGTATTCCGTTGGCAAGATTCCCGGCGGATTCATCAAGCGCGAGGGCCGTCCTTCCGAGAAGGCGACGCTGACCTCCCGCCTCATCGATCGCCCGCTTCGCCCGCTGTTCAACAAGGGCATGCGCAACGATGTGCAGGTTGTGGCGACCGTGCTTTCCGTCGAGCAGGATGTGCCGCCGGATATCCCCGCGATGATCGGCGCTTCCGCGGCCATCGCCGTCAGCGATATCCCGTGGGCGGGTCCGATCGGCGGCGTCTCCGTCGGCCTGGTCGATGGCGAGGTCGTCATCAATCCGAACCTCGAGCAGCGCGCCGTGTCGAAGCTGAGCCTGACCGTGGCCGGCACCGACGAGGCTGTGCTGATGGTCGAGGCCGGCGCCAAGGAGATCAGCGAGGCGGACATGCTCCGCGCGATCCTGACCGGCCACGAGGAGATCAAGAAGATCGTCGCGTTCCAGAAGCAGATCGTCTCCGAGATCGGCAAGGAGAAGCGCGACTATCCGGTCGTCGAGACGGGCGAGGATGTCAAGGCCGCCGTCCGCGAGGATTTCTACGGCCGCTGCGAGTGGGTCTTTGAGACGACCGACCGCCATGAGCGCAGCGCGAGGGAGAAGGTCGTCACCGCCGAGGCGCACGAGAAGTACGCCGAGCGCTTCGAGGGCCGCTTCAGCGAGGTCGATGACGCGCTCTACTACCTCAACAAGGAGATCATGCGCAAGAAGATCCTGGAGCAGGGCGTCCGTCCCGACGGCCGCAGCCTGACCCAGATCCGCCCCATCTGGTGCGAGACCGGCGTGCTGCCGCGCGTCCACGGCTGCGGCGTTTTTACCCGCGGCGAGACGCAGGTCATGTCCATTGCGACCCTCGCGCCGATGAGCGAGGTGCAGGTGATCGAGGGTCTGGGCACCGAGACCAGCGAGCGCTATATGCACAACTACAACATGCCGCCGTATTCGACCGGTGAGGCGGGCCGCCTCAAGAGCCCGGGCCGCCGCGAGATCGGCCATGGCGCGCTGGCCAAGCGTGCGCTCGAGCCGGTGATCCCGCCGGTGGACGAGTTCCCGTATGCGATTCGCGTGGTCAGCGAGGTGCTCTCCTCCAACGGCTCCACATCCCAGGCTTCCGTCTGCGGCTCCACGCTGGCGCTGATGGATGCGGGCGTGCCGATCAAGGCGCCGGTCGCCGGCGTCGCCATGGGCCTGATCAAGGACGCGCAGAGCGGCAAGGTCGCCGTGCTGACCGACATCCAGGGCCTGGAGGACTTCCTCGGCGATATGGACTTCAAGGTCGCCGGCACGATGAACGGCATCACGGCCATTCAGATGGACATCAAGATCAAGGGCATTGACGAGGCGATCCTGCGTCAGGCGCTGTCTCAGGCGCTGGACGGCCGCCTGTTCATCCTGGGCAAGATGCTCGACGTGCTGCCGCAGCCGCGCGAGCACCTCTCTCCGTATGCGCCCAAGATCATCAGCTTCATGATCAACCCGGAGAAGATCAGCGAGGTCATCGGTCCGCGCGGCAAGATGATCAACAAGATCATCGACGAGACCGGCGTCAAGATCGACATCGAGGACGACGGCAGCGTATTCATCGCGACCAACGACGAGGAGGCGGCTGCCAAGGCCCGCCGCCTGATCGAGGGCATCGCCAAGGACATCGAGGTCGGCGAGGTCTATACCGGCAAGGTCGTGCGCATGATGAACTTCGGCGTCTTCGTCGAGCTGCTCCCGGGCAAGGACGGCATGGTGCACATCTCCAAGCTCGCCAAGGGGCGCGTGGAGAAGTGCGAGGACGTCGTCAAGATCGGCGATGAGCTCGAGGTCAAGGTCGCGGAGATCGATTCCCAGGGCCGCATCAACCTCGTCCGCAACGATATCGAATATGACAACACGGACATGCCGCGCCGCAGCGCGCCGGGTCAGCGTCCGCCGCGCCGGGATGCGAATCGCCGGGGCTAATCCCAAACAGTAAACGGGCCGTCGGTCATCCGGCGGCCCGCTTTTTGAATCAGGGAGGGTTCATGCCAATCCCGGGCTGTCGCCCTGAACCCGCCTGGGGCGCTGCCTCAGACCCCGTAAGGGGCTTAGCCCCTTGACCCTTCTTTGCTTCGCGCGCACAGAAGCAATTCAGAGTGAAATCGGTATAAACAGCATGAAAACAGGACAAAGGGGGAACATAAAAGAAACCATGAACGGAGGAGTCAACCGCATGTGCGAAGAGTTTGTGCTGGGCAATGGCCTGCGCGTTGTGACAGAGTACATCCCGCATTTTCCGTCGGTCAGCGTCGGTCTGTGGATCGGCGCGGGCTCGATGTACGAAAGCGAGGCGGAAAACGGCCTCTCCCATTTTGTGGAGCACATGCTCTTCAAGAGCACGGAAAACCGGACGACCCGCGAGATCGCGGTGGAGATGGATGCCATCGGCGGGCAGGTCAACGCGTTCACCTCGAAGGAATGCACCTGCTATTATGCCAAGGTGATCGCTGAGCACCTGCCCCGGGCCATGGAGCTGCTCTGCGATCTTTTGCTCAACGCCCGGATGGACGAGGAGGAATTTGAGAAGGAGCGCGGCGTCATCCTCGAGGAGATCGCCATGTGCGAGGACACGCCGGAGGATCTGGTCTATGACCTGCTGGCCGAGGCGTACTTCGGGGATCATCCGCTGGCGCGCCCGATTCTCGGCTCCCAGCAGCAGATTGCTTCCGTCTCTCGCGAGGCACTGATCGAGTATCGCCGCCGCCATTACCGGCCGGATAACACCGTGTTGGCCATTGCAGGCGATTTTGACGAGAAGCAGTTCCGCGAGCTTGCGGAGCGCTATCTGGGCAGCTGGCAGGCGCTGGGCGAAACGAGGATGCCCGAGCCGAAGCTCGAGGCCTGTGCCCGGGTGCTGACGAAGAAGAAGGACATTGAGCAGGTGCACATGTGCTTGGCCTATCCGGGCGTCGCGCAGGATGACGACGCGCTGTATCCGCTCTCCGTGATGAACAATCTGCTGGGCGGAGGCATGTCCTCCAGGCTCTTCCAGCGCATCCGCGAGGAGATGGGCGCGGCCTATTCGGTCTACAGCTTCCCCTCGACCTACCCCAACTGCGGCACGCTGACCATCTATGCCGGCACATCGCCAGAGCTCGCGCAGAAGGTCGCCGATGAAATCCACAGGCTGATCGGCGAGCTCATGGAGGGTGGCGTTACGCAGGAGGAATTCTCGATGGCCAAGGATCAGCTCCGGGTCTCCTACATTCTGGGGCTGGAGAGCAGCTCCTCGCGCATGTCCTCCATCGGCCGCAGCAAGCTGCTGCGCGGCAGGGCGGTCGATCCCAAGGATGTCATCGCGAAGATCGAAGCCGTGACGAAGGAGGATGTCGAGCGCGCGCTGAGGGAGACCTTTTCTAAGCCCTGTTCGGCCTCTGCCGTTGGCCGGGATGTCGCAGGGCTTCGTCTTCTGTAAGATCAGCACAAACCACAAAGGGTCAAACTGTATGAATTGACAACACGGCCTTGATCGTGTACAATACAGGCAGGAGAAACCCAAAGGAGGAGACGGCATGCAGGAAACCAGAGAGGTGACCTTTGCGCCCGGGCTTTTGACAGAAGATGTCTTTTCCGAGCTCAAGAATCTGGGCAAGGAGTATATGCGCCTGATGAGCTATTATTCGAGCGCGATGCTTGAGATCGAGACGAAGTTCAAGGTGCTCAACATCGAATTTAACGGCAAATTCGACCGCAACCCGATTGAGAGCATCAAAACCCGTCTGAAGACACCCAAGAGCATCATTGAAAAGATGGATCGGATCGGCGTTCCGCTTTCTGTGGAGAATATCGAGCACAAGCTTTCAGATGTTGCGGGCGTGCGCGTCATCTGCTCGTTCGTCGACGACATCTACCGGCTGGCGGACATGCTCGCCCTGCAGGACGACGTGTACATCCTTAAGACGAAGGACTACATCAAGAACCCGAAGCCCAGCGGATACAGGAGCCTGCACCTGATCGTCGAGGTGCCGATCTTCCTCTCGCAGGAGAAACGGTTCATGCGCGTGGAGGTGCAGCTGCGGACGATCGCGATGGATTTCTGGGCGAGCCTGGAGCACAAGCTCCGCTACAAGAAGGACATTCCGCAGGAGCATGCGCAGGAGATCGCGCGCCAGTTGATCGAATGCGCCGAGACCGTCAGCCGGACGGATCAGCAGATGCTCGATATTCGCCGTCAGATCGAGGAGAGCGGCCGGTAAACCCCATAATGAATCAAAAAAGCGCATCCGCGCAGCTTTCAAAGCCTGCGGATGCGCTTTGTGTATGCATTTGGGAGGCCACGCCAGCGATCATTCAGCAATCCCCGTCCGATAAGCCGTCCTGTCAAAATCACAGCGGCGCTCCAGCAGCTGCACGAGCTCCTTGAGGCAGCGCTCATCGGTATCATCAAAGCGGGCGAGGAGCGGGCTGTCGATGTCCAGAACGCCGACGACGCGCCCCTGCGCGTGGATCGGTAGCACGATCTCAGAATTGGAGGCGCTGTCGCAGGCGATGTGCCCGGGAAAGGCGTGCACGTCGGCGACGCGCTGGATGCAGTCCGTCCGGGAGGCGGCGCCGCATACACCGCGGTCAAGCGGGATGCGGATGCAGGCCGGCAGGCCGGCAAACGGCCCGAGGAGCAGGGCACCATCGTCCATCAGGTAAAAGCCGGCCCAGTTGATGTCGGGAAGGCCGTGCCCGAGAAGCGCGGCGACGTTGGCCAGATTCGCGATCGGATGATCGATACCGTCGGTCAGGGCATCCGCCTGCCCGAGGAGCAGTGCGTACCGGGCGGCCTTGTCCTGCGGATAGTCTGCGCGGGTAAAGGACATGGCGCTCACCTCAGGCTTTCGTCGTCGAGCCCAGACCGCCGTTGCGCACGGTCTGCACGTCGTCATCCAGCGTGATGCCGAAGGGCAGGAAGATGCCCTGCGCGAAGGCCGTGCCGGCGGAGACGCGAAGCCCCTTGCCCTCGCGGCTGTCGTTGGTCATGCGCAGGAAGATGTGGCCCTCGTTGTCCGAGCGGGCATAGTCGCTGTCGATGACGCCGACGGAGTTGTCCAGCTGGAAGCGGTATTTGAAGCCCAGGCCGCTGCGAGGATAGAGCGTCAGCACCCAGCCCTCCTCAATCAGCGCGCGCACGCCGGTCGGGATCTTGATGCTTCCGCCGGCGGGCAGCTCAAAGCCGACCGGCGCAAAAAAGTCATAGCCCGCGGAGCCGGCTGTCGCGCGATGCGGGAGCTTGATGTGCTCGTAGGTGAACAGCGCCTGCTCGACCGTCTGCTGGGGGAAGGTCGTGATCCAATCCTCGACAAAGCGGCGGGCGGATACCTTTTCAAAGCGTGCAATGCGTACCATGCGTGAATCCTTTCTGCGCTCAGGCCCAGAGGACGATCCGTCCGGAGGCGAGCGTCTTTTTGACGTCGATGACGCGCTGATTGGCGCTGCCTTTCCAGTGCAGCTGTACGTCGCGCAGCGCCTCAACATACGGCCCGTCGACGATGACATCGATCATCGGAATGAACGGGAGCGTCCGGATCTCCTCGAACAGACTGCCGGTATACAGCCAGATGGTCTTTTTGGGAAAGCGGGCATGAATCTCCTTGATCAGAGAACCGACCGTCTCCCGGTTTTGCGCAAAGAGCGGATCACCGCCGGAAAACGTGATGCCGGACATGTAGTCCCGGCTCAGGTAGGAGAAGAGCTCCTCCCGGGCCGCATCGTCAAACGGGACGCCGCTCTGCGCGCTCCAGGTCTGCGGATTCTGGCAGCCGCGGCAGTGATGGTCGCAGCCGGCGACCCAGAGCACCGTGCGCAGACCGTCTCCGTTGAGCATGTCGTCCACGGTGATGTTGTGATAATTCATGGCAGGGCCACTCCTGTGTGTTCATTGAGGAAGAGCATGCGCTCACATGCTCTTGCGCTCGGCGATTTCCGCCATCTTCGCGTCGTTCAGACGGCTCTCCCCATGGACGCGGGAATAGGAGAGATAGCCGTTCATGCGGTCGATCTTCGTCAGATTGCGGCTGCCGCACTTCGGGCAGACGTCCATCTCCAGCTCCTGATGGCCGCAGTCGTCGCAGTAGGCGAGCGAGAGGTTGACGCCCTCGTACAGCCCCATGCGCATGGCCCGGCGCACGAGCGTGCGGATGGCCTCCTTGTTGTAGCCGATGGGGTAGCGCACATACTGGATCTTGCCGCCGTTGGAGAGATCCCAGAAGCGCTTCTCGCTGTCCTGCTTCTGAATGGGCGTGATGTCCTCGGTCACGTGGCAATGGAAGGAGTTGGAGACGTAGGGCCGGTCGGAGACGTGCTCGACGATGCCGTAGAGCTTGCGGAACTGCTCGATCTGCAATCCGCACAGGCTTTCGGCAGGCGTGCCGTAGATGGCGTAGAGGTTGCCGTCCTCCTTCTTGAACTGGTTGATCTTGTCGTTGATGTGCTGCATGACCTCGAGGGCGAACTGACCGTCTTCGTAGATGCTCTTGCCATTGTAGAGCTCCTGGAGCTCGTTGAGCGCCGTATAGCCGAAGGAGGCAGTGGCGGACTTGAGCAGGGGCTTGATCTTGTCGTAGAGCCCGAGGTGGCCGCCGTAGAAGCCGCCCTCGCAGTAAGCGAGCGGATTGGTGCTCGCACGCATTTCGCCCAGATAGGCGTAGGTACGGATGTGCAGCCGGCGAATCAGCTCGAGGTATTCGTCGAGCACCTCGTAGAAGTCGCGGCCTTCCTTGCGCGATTTGGCGAGGATCATCGGCAGATGCAGCGAGACGGCGCCGATGTTGAACCGGCCGATAAACACCGGCTGGTCGTTTTCGTCGGCCGGCTCGATGCCGCCACGCTCATACCACGGGGAGAGGAAAGCTCGGCAGCCCATCGGGCTGATGACCTTGCCGTATTTCTTGTACATCGAGGCGACGTAGCCCTCGCCGGTCAGGCTGAGCCAGTCGGGATACATCGTCTTGGAGGAGCACTCGATGCCCGCCTCAAAGACGTCTTCAAGCGGCTTGCCCGGCCCATGCAGGTTCTCGTCATAGAGGAAGACGAGCTTGGGGAAGAGGACGGGCTTTTTATTGTTCTTCTTGCCCTGACCGCCTGCATGCACCTTGAGGAAGAGCTTGCTGGCCAGCCTGGCCATGCGCGTCTGCCCGAGTCCGAGGGTCATCGTGATGAACGGATAGTCGCCGCGGCTGGAGGCAACCGTGTTGAACTTGTATTCCCAGCCCTGGAAGCCCTGCTCGAAGTCGTTCACGATGTCCTTCATGGCCTCCTCGTCGGCGCGCTCGTCGGACAGGCCGAGGGAGCGATAGCGCTCCGTGAAGAGCACGTAGCTGCGCTCAGCGTAGGGATCGAGCAGCTCGTCGACACAGGAGACGGTGAAGCCGCCGTACTGCTGGCTGGCTGCGGAGAGGACGATATCGCCAATGACGTCAAAGGCGACGTTGAGCGTCTTGGGCTCGTTGTACCAGAGGTTGCCCATCTCAAACCCACCGCGCAGCACGGAGGCCACGTCGAACAGGCAGCAGTTCATCGTGTCACGGCGCGCGGACATGTCGTGGATGTAGATATAGCCGTCGCGCTGTGCCTGCAGCTCCTCGACGTTGAGGAAGAACTTTTGATACAGCTGCTTGTTGAGCTGGTTGAAGATCAGGCTGCGGCGGGTGGAGACCAGCGCGCTGTCGGCGTTGGAATTCTCCTTGTCGCCGATGTACATGATGGACTGGGACTTCTTGTAGACGGTGTCGAGCATCTGGACGAAGTCCGTCTTGTAGTTGCGGTAATCCCGGTAGGACTTGGCGACGGACGGGCTGATGGCATCGAGCGCTCCCTCAACGATGTTGTGCATCTGGTCGATGCGGATGCCCTCTACGCCCAGGGACTCGCATTTTTCGGTCACAAACCGGCAGATAAAATCCTTTTCCTCGTCGGAAAAGGTGTACAGCACGCGCTCGGCGCTCTTGTTGACTGCCGAAAGGACCTTGCCGATATCAAACGCTTCGCGGGTGCCGTCCTTTTTGATGATGGTCATAATGCACGCTCTCTTTTCATCTTTTCGTCGTTTTACTCGGAGCAGGAACACAACATCTTGTGCCTTTAAAAAACATAAAACACAATATTTAGATAATCTGCTGTCGTTCTCCATCTTATCACGAAAGCGTTGCAGCGTCAAGTTACAGGAGGATGAAAAAAATAATTTTGCGTCATAAAGAGAAGACGCAAAACGGCAGCGAAAAAACCGACGG